>NZ_MVOM01000045.1:0-32487 GCF_002018895.1 Acinetobacter sp. MF4640
GTTGCCATGTCACTGAATACTCGTCCTAGAAAGGCGTTAGATTGGCTTACACCATTAGAGAAATTTGCTCAGCTTGTTGATTATCATAAGGCTTTTGAAACTGTCGCACCTCATGTTTGAATTCGCCTAGATTCATTTTTTTAAATAACAAACTTGCCCCAAAATCATTGGTCGATATACCTTTATGGATCTTTGTAAGTGTGAATAATGACATGAATTATACTTGGTATAATGAATATATTGTGATAAACATCATGATTTATTGGCAGCTGGTGATATGTGATTTTGAATAAAAGCCTTTTTGCGCTGTGAAAAAGATTAAAGTACAGAAGTACGCTACTCTGTAAATTTAGAGATGATCATCAAGAATATTTGATTTCAATAAGTATGATCAAAGAATTACTATAATTTGTTTCTAATAGAAAAAGGCTGCAAATAGCAGCCTTTTTCTATGACAACATATGTGTCGCGTGACGGTTTACCTTACCAGCTCAGCGCACCACCAGTCTGATAATCTGTCACACGCGTTTCGAAGAAGTTCTTCTCTTTACGCAAGTCCATCATTTCAGACATCCACTGGAATGGGTTGTTCACACCAGCAAACTGCTCAGGCAAGCCCAACTGTGCTAAACGACGGTTACAGATGAATTTCAAGTATTCTTCCATCATCGCAGCATTCATACCCAATACACCACGTGGCATAGTGTCACGCGCATATTCGATTTCAAGCATCGTACCTTCAAGAATCATTTGAATAATTTCTTCTTGGAATTCAGCAGTCCACAAGCTTGGGTTTTCGATCTTGATTTGGTTAATCATATCGATACCAAAGTTCAAGTGCATCGACTCATCACGTAAGATGTATTGGAATTGCTCAGCAACACCATTCATCTTATTACGACGGCCCATCGACAAGATTTGGCTGAAACCACAATAGAAGAAGATCCCTTCAAGCACACAGTAGAACGCGATCAAGTTACGTAGTAAGATTTGATCGTTTTCTGGTGTACCAGTTTGGAAGGTTGGATCACATAAAGACTGCGTATATTTCAAGCCCCAAGCAGCTTTACGCGCAACTGACGGAACTTCACGGTACATGTTGAAGACTTCGCCTTCATCCATACCTAAAGATTCGATACAGTATTGGTAAGCATGCGTGTGAATCGCTTCTTCAAACGCTTGACGCAAAATGTACTGACGGCATTCAGGGTTGGTAATGTGACGGTAAATTGCCAACACCAAGTTATTTGCAACCAATGAGTCTGCTGTAGAGAAGAAACCTAATGAACGCATGACGATGGTACGCTCATCTTCGGTTAAGCCATTTTCAGACTTCCAAAGCGCGATGTCATGGTTCATGTTTACTTCTTGTGGCATCCAGTGGTTTGCGCAACCGTCTAGATATTTTTGCCAAGCCCATTCGTATTTGAACGGTACAAGTTGGTTTAAGTCCGCACGACAGTTAATCATGGCTTTGTCGTCAACTTGTACACGTTGCGCACCCATTTCTAGTTCTTCTAGACCTGGAGCAACATCTAAGCTTTCTAAGGCGTTAGATGCTCTTGCCAACGGATCGGCTGGATTTGTTGATCGGCTTCGAGGGGTTGAAGCGGGTTGTGCAGTTGCCACATTCTTCTGTGGTTGCTCTGCAGCAGATACCATCTGCGGATTAGCCGCTTTTTGCGGTTCGACGGGCGCAGACTTGTGTTCAGGTGCAGCCGGTTTTTGCGAATCATCTTCGAAATCGTCCCAACTTAGGATAGACATATCAATTCTCTCTACGTTGCTTTATATCTTTTATCGACATCCAGCAGTGCTGAGATGTCTTACTATACGCTTAATTTGTGAAAGCAAAATTAAGTTTTGCCAATCGTTGTTCTAAAACTGTGCATAGAACGTGATTCTCACGACTTATTTTGCTTTCGCTTTTTGCTTTGGTTTGCTTTTACCCAAAAGTAGGCAATCGGCATATAAAACAAAACCACAAAGGAAATCACCAAGGTCGCAAGACCTAACATATAGTTATGTGTCATATGGAGCATGGTGGATTCCTTAAATTTAGCTTTGATTTGAGAGACCTTTTGGTCTCTCAAATTTTACCACAGGCTTAACTGAGCTTGATTGGGATAACTTCTGCAATGTGCACGGACTTTTTCCCATCGATTAAATCGAAAACGGCTGTAGTCACATACACTTACAGGTTTATCCAATGAGCAACTTACTCTCATCAGCATCTCCTTTTTGTAAAAGATGCTTTCAGAGGAGTGACTCACACTCTAAATTTTGCTAAAGTAACCTTCGTTAGATCGCCAAATTTAACACTGATTACCTTAGCTACTTTCTAGAGTGTTTATAAACCTCTGAAAGCTTAGGTTTTCAAATCAATGGTCTGTCACTTGTGTCAGGCCATTTTTTATTGCTTAAAATTTACTTTTTTAAAGTCTATATCTCCTTTTATTTATTCTTTCATGGTTTGGAATCCCTCTAAATCCCCTTTTGCAAAGGGGGACTAGCATCCCGCCATTTGCTTCGAGGATTCCCCCTCCATTTAGGAGGGGTTAGGGGAGGTTATTACTGACAAGCCTCACAGTCTGGATTGTCAATTGAACACGCCATTGGCACTGGAGCTGCTTGACCGAAGCCTTCATCTTCAGCAACCGCTTCTGGTTTAACTTCCTGAGCAACTGCTGCAACAGGCGCTGCCGTTACAGTTGCAGGTTTTACTGCATTCAATGCACCAGTGTTAATGGTTGATTTCTCAGCAGATGTTGCACCTAAAGCTCGAAGGTAATACGTTGTTTTCAGACCGCGTAACCAAGCCATTTTATAGGTCAAATCAAGTTTCTTACCGTTTGCACCAGAGATGTAAAGGTTTAAAGACTGCGCTTGATCGATCCATTTTTGACGACGTGATGCAGCATCCACAATCCAACGTGGCTCAACTTCAAATGCCGTCGCGAAGATTGCTTTAAGCTCTTCAGGAATACGAGAAATCTTCTGAACTGAACCTTCAAAGTGTTTCAGATCATTCACCATCACAGAGTCCCACAGACCACGGTCTTTCAACGCACGTACTAAGTACGGGTTGATCACAGTGAACTCGCCTGACAGGTTCGATTTTACATATAAGTTTTGGAATGTTGGTTCGATTGATTGTGAAACGCCACAAATGTTCGAAATGGTTGCCGTTGGAGCAATTGCCATAACATTTGAGTTACGCATACCGTCTTTTTGAACTTTGGCACGTAAAGTGTCCCAGTCCAAACGTTGAGTGCGGTCAACTTCAAACATACGCTCAGGACGTGTTTTAGCAACAAGGTCTAGTGAGTCAATTGGCAGGATACCTTGATCCCACAGTGAACCTTTAAATGTCTCATAAGTACCACGTTCAACAGCCAAATCACTTGATGTTGAAATTGCGTAGTAGCTGATCACTTCCATCGATTCATCAGCAAAGTCTACTGCGGCATCAGAACCATAAGCGAGTTGCATTTCATACAGCGCATCTTGGAAGCCCATGATACCCATACCCACTGGACGGTGTTTCAAGTTCGAGTTTTTCGCTTGTGGCACAGCATAGTAGTTAATGTCGATCACGTTATCGAGCATACGAACCGCTGTTTTCACTGTACGTGCAAGCTTTTCACGGTCTAACACACCACCTTGAACGTGTTGTACAAGGTTGATCGAACCTAAGTTACATACTGCAATTTCATCTTTGCTTGTGTTTAATGTGATTTCTGTACACAAGTTAGAAGAGTGAACGACACCAACGTGTTGTTGTGGTGAACGTAAGTTACATACGTCTTTGAATGTGATCCACGGGTGACCAGTTTCAAACAACATCGACAGCATTTTGCGCCACAAATCTTTTGCACGGATTTTCTTGTGCAACATATTTGTTTCTTTCGCAATGGCTTCATAGTGTGCATAACGTTCAGCGAACTCTGCACCCATTAAGTCATGTAGATCTGGTGTTTCAGACGGCGTGAACAGGGTCCATTCAGCGTCTTCAAAAACACGTTGCATAAACAAGTCAGGAACCCAGTTTGCCGTGTTCATGTCATGCGTACGGCGACGGTCATCACCGGTGTTTTTACGTAACTCTAGGAATTCTTCGATGTCCAAGTGCCAAGTTTCAAGGTATGCACAGACTGCACCTTTACGCTTACCACCTTGGTTTACTGCAACAGCAGTATCGTTCGCCACTTTAAGGAATGGAACTACACCTTGTGACTTACCGTTTGTACCTTTGATATACGAGTTCAAAGCACGAACTGGCGTCCAGTCATTACCTAAACCGCCTGCCCATTTAGATAGCATTGCGTTATCACGCATAGCGCCATAAATGTCATACAGGTCATCATCAATCGTGGTCAAGTAGCAGCTCGACAACTGAGGACGTAGCGTACCTGAGTTAAACAGGGTAGGCGTAGATGCCATGTAATCGAAGCTCGACAATAAGTTGTAGAATTCGATTGCACGTTCTTCACGGTTTGCTTCGTTGAGTGAAAGACCCATCGAAACACGCATGAAGAATAATTGTGGTAATTCGAAACGTACGCCATCTGAGTGGATGAAGTAACGGTCAAATAATGTTTGTAGACCTAAGTATGTAAATTGGTTTGAGCGTTCTGGTTGAATCGCTGCGGCTAATTTCGCAAGGTCAAAGTTAAGAAGCTCTGGTGAAAGTAGGTCTAGCTCAATACCTTTCTTCAGGAAAGTTTCTAAAGCATCGCCTTCAGCTGTGTCTTCAGACAAGCCTAGGAAAGTTAAACCTGTTGCGACCAATTCATCACGAAGTAGGCGAGCCGTCACGTAGGTATAGTTTGGTTCTTGTTCGATACGTGTACGTGTTGCCATCATCATCGTGGTTGCGATGTCAGATGCTTTTACACCGTTGTAAAGGTTTTTGATGGTTTCATCGATGATCGCTTGAACATTGATGCCTTCTAAACCTTCAGCCGCTTTTGTTACAGTCGCTTCAAGCTTACGCATGTCAAGCGGTTGAAGCTGACCATTGGCGTCAGTGATTTGTAAGGTTGGGTGATGGTTTTCACCTGCTTGTTTACGTGCATCAGCACGTTGATCGCGGTAGATGACATACGCACGAGCAACTTTCTGTTCACCTGTACGCATCAGCGCAAGTTCAACTTGGTCTTGGATTTCTTCGATGTGAATTGTACCGCCAGAAGGTAGGCGGCGACTGAACGTATTTAATACCATCTCGGTAAGTTGAGAAATACGATCGTGGATGCGGCTTGAGTCAGCACTTTGTTGGCCTTCAACAGCCAAAAATGCCTTACCAATGGCAACAGAGATTTTTTCTGCGTCAAAGCTGGCAACATCTCCAGTGCGTTTAATCACCTGAATTTGACCAGGGGTTGAATTCGATACGCTCATGCTAGCATAGCTCCATTTTGTCATCTATTTTTATGTCTATGGACCGTTTGAACTGGGCAATTTTTATGCCACAGTGTTTGAGGTTTAAACACAAGACCTAGTGGTTTAAAAATTAATTGAACACAAGATACGGGAAAATTCAGGGTAGATCAATATTGACATTTTATTAAATATTTTGATCGATCTGGTCTCGAAAAGATCTCAAAAAGATCCCTTTTTTATGATTCTTGTATTAAGCCTTATTAGACAAGGCGATAGCATAACAAAGCTCGGTTTAACTGCTTATAGATAACATTGTGGATAAGTTCAAAACAGACGAATGAGTGAGTTATAAACTGTTCAAACAGTGACTTGGTATGAAAAATCGCCATTTTGTAAAGAAACGTTTCTTTTGCTTTGGTTGGATATACAGCAAACGCGAGAAAGCGCTCATTTCGGGGCTGAAAAAATGTATAACAAAATGCTACTTTGATGTATCAGTTTGGTGAACAAGATCTTGTTTACAATGTAAACGTGTGTATATTGCAAAATATATCAGAGCGTATCCCTTGGATTTTAAAGGATACGTTAAGTCGTCAAAATAAAGGGGCACTCCATGAGCCAAGAAGAAAAGTTACCAAAAATTTTAATCGTAGAAGACGATGAGCGCCTAGCTCGCTTAACTCAAGAATACCTAATCCGTAATGGTCTTGAGGTTGGGGTAGAACCCGATGGTAACCGTGCCATTCGCCGTATTATTGCAGAACAACCCGATATGGTGGTGTTGGATGTGATGCTTCCAGGTGCAGATGGTTTAACCATTTGCCGTGAAGTTCGTCCACATTATCACCAACCGATTTTGATGTTGACTGCACGTACCGAAGATATGGATCAAGTGCTTGGTCTAGAAATGGGTGCAGATGACTATGTTGCAAAACCAGTTCAGCCACGTGTTTTACTTGCACGTATTCGTGCCTTATTACGTCGTACTGACAAAGCACCTGAAGATGAAGTTGCACAGCGTATCGAATTTGATGATCTGGTGATCGATAACGGTGGTCGTTCAGTGACTTTAAATGGTGAGTTGGTTGACTTTACCAGCGCTGAATATGATTTATTGTGGTTGTTGGCTTCAAATGCAGGCCGCATTCTTTCTCGCGAAGACATTTTCGAACGCTTACGTGGTATCGAATATGACGGTCAAGACCGTTCAATTGATGTACGTATTTCGCGTATCCGTCCAAAAATTGGTGATGACCCTGAAAATCCAAAACGTATTAAAACGGTACGTAGTAAAGGCTACTTATTTGTAAAAGAAACCAATGGTCTTTAAGCCGTTTATTTGATTCGTTAAAACGGGACATTTTTAGTGTTCAAACACAGTATATTCTTGCGTATCTATGCTGGGCTGGTAGTGCTGGTCGCTATTGTTGCCCTCATGGGATATTTGCTTGTACAAATTATTAACTATCAGCGAGTGCAAGAATATCGCGAGTCTTTGACGGACGGGATTTCCTTTATTATTAGTGAAGGTGTATCCCGTCAGACCAATGCACAGCAAAAAGCAGACTGGATTTCAGATGCTTCAGATTTGCTTGAACTGCCGATTAATATGATCCCTGCTGATAAGGTGGATTTGAGTCGTGCAGAATTAAAGCGGATCAGTGAGCGTAAAGCGGCTGTGCGTTATGATGCACAAACGCAAGTGGCGTACTTGATCATTGGTCTAAAAGATGATCCGAAACATTTACTGTATATTAAAGTAGATAAAATTGGTGAGCTGCAAATGAAAGCACTCCCGATTTTTATCCTAGATTATCTGGTGTATTACCCAGGCCAAGAAGAAGAGTACTTGGAAAAAGTACAGAAACATTTCTCTTATCCTGTACAAATTGAAGAAGTGCAAAATCTGGCTTTAGAGTCGGAGCAGATAGGGCGGTTACGTTTAGATCATAGCGTGATCTTATATCGTGATAGTGCTTCTGTGCGTGGCACCACCATTTCTATTGTGTCTCCACCTTTACCTAGTGCCCCGAGCAAGGTTTTGGTATTGGGGCCTGTGCCTATTTTCAACTGGATGCCGTTTCAGCTTGCAGCAGGCATTACCTTGTTGAGCCTGTTTGTGCTCAGTTTGGGGGTGTATGGCTTACTTGTACCGATGCAGCGTAAACTGCGCGAGGTCAATTACGGTTTAAACCGTATGAAAGCGGGTGACATGACCCTGCGTTTGCCTGTCGATGGCACCGATGAAATGGCCAGTCTAGCCAATAGCTATAACAGCATGTCAGACCATATTCAGCGACTCATCGAGGCGCAGCGTGAGCTGATGCGTGCGGTATCACATGAGCTTCGTACGCCTGTTGCTCGGATTCGTTTTGGTATGGAAATGTTGGCTGAAGAAGATGATTATGAATACCGTCTTCAGCAAGTTGATATGATTGATAAAGACATTGAGGCCTTAAATACCTTAATTGATGAAATCATGACTTACGCCAAGTTGGAGCAGGGCACACCATCACTCGATATTGAAAACATTGTCTTGTTTGAAGTCTTAGATCAGGTGGTGGTTGAGACGGAAGCACTAAAAACCCAGAAAGAAATTCATTTAAATGCTCCTCCTTTAACCTTAAAGGTCGAAGCGGAACGTCGTTATTTACACCGCGTGGTGCAGAACTTGGTTGGTAATGCGGTTCGTTATGGCGACCATCAGGTGCTGGTCAGTGGTGGTATTAATGACAGCGGTATGGCCTATGTTTGTGTTGAAGATGACGGGCCCGGTATTCCAGAAGACGAGCGAGAGCGTGTTTTTGAAGCCTTTGCGCGTTTAGATGATAGCCGGACTCGAGCATCGGGTGGTTATGGTTTAGGTTTGTCAATTGTGAGCCGAATTGCCTATTGGTTCGGTGGTAGCGTTAAAGTGGATCAGAGTCCAAGTCTCGGTGGTGCACGTTTTACCATGACATGGCCGGCACATCGCTTTAGTAAGTCTAAAAAGAAGTATAGTGTCAAAGATAGTACAGATTCAAAAAGTTAAGCATTAAAAAAGCACCGAAATTCGATGCTTTTTTATTTTCTATGCTGACTTATTCTTGGATGTTGGCATCGGGAGAAATAATCTGTTTGCCTTGTTTTAGGCTTTCAAGTGCATCTGGATTAAAGTCAATCAATAATGAGTTGTTTTGGGTGTCTATGCCATAACGGCTAATGAGCTTTTGATCACCATTAATCGTTTCAATTTTATATTCATCCACAATATTCATAATGCCATCAAGGTTGGTGGTGGCTGACGCTTTGTCTTGGCGAAAAAGCTCATAAATGTCGCGTAAATCAAAGATGGCATTATTGGCATCGGGGTGTTTACGAACATAAGTTTCAACATGGCGAATAAGCAACTGGGCAAATAAAAAATAGTTAGGTTTATGGGTGAATTCCAGACTCATGTGGTGCTCCTTATTCTTTGTTGTTGGTTGTCTATATCAATAGCACAAGAAAAAGCCAAGTGCATTAATTGATTGGAGTGATTTGCAAAAAAATACAAAAAATATGAGTGACTTAATCTACTTTTGTACTTTTTAAATAAACAAAATGCAGCGGTTGTTGAGCTGAGTTTTTTAAACTGCTGATTGTGTGATTGTTATCGGAATGAGGTTGAAAAATGCTTTATAGGCTTTGTTTGAATGTTAAAATTTGGAAAAATAATAGAATAGTACTGTTTTATTTAAGAAAACGATCAGTTTTAAAATAAAAGGGCTTGCATAGAAAAAATCTCAAAAAACGACGAGAAATCATCCTAAAGACGAAGGTCTATAAGCTAGCAACTTACGTCATCAATCGGGTACAATTGGCGGGATTAATTTTGTGTTTGGTGTATTTGAAGGCCAATACATACATTCTTTGTTAATAAATTAGGCCTGCCAGGAGTTATCCCCGCATGAGTGCCATTACTCCATACGAATGGGCAATTATTGCCTTCGTGATCGGCGTTACATTTCTTTGCGTCTTTATGCTCACTGTCCCATTACTCCTTGGGGGTAAGTCATGGGGTCGTGCAAAGCAAGAGCAATTTGAATCAGGTGTGGTTGGTGCTGGTGGCGCACGTATCCGCCTGTCAGCAAAGTTCTATTTGGTTGCAATCTTCTTTGTCGTATTCGACTTAGAGGCGCTTTACCTTTACGCATGGGCTACATCGGTTCGTGAAGTGGGGTGGGTGGGTTTCACCACTGCAGCAGTATTTATTTTAGTTTTACTCGTTGGTTTGGTTTATGAGTTGTCTACTGGTGCGCTTAACTGGTCGCCTTCTGACAAACGTAAAGCAGCAGGGATTAAACCTAAAGTTGGTTCTCCAAATATGAATCTTGCAGAAATCACTCGCTTTAATTCAATTGAAGAGTTGGTTATGGACCCTACAGGTCAAATCCCAGCTCAATCATCTGGTCGTGTGAAAGATAAGTCACCGGCTAAATCGTCTGATAAGGAGTAACTCGGGATGAAATATACATTAACCCGTGCGAATCCGGATGCTGATCAATATCCACTTCAAGAGCGTCAAATCGTAACGGATCCGCTTGAAGAAGAAGTGAATAAAAATGTGTTCATGACTCGTTTAGAGGACGTGGCACATACAGCAGTGAACTGGGGTCGTAAGAACTCAGTTTGGCCGTTTAACTTTGGTACATCTTGCTGCTACGTAGAGTATGCAACGACTTTAACAGGCGTGCATGACTTGTCGCGTTTCGGTGCCGAAGTAATCCGTGCTTCACCTCGTCAGGCTGACTTGATGATTGTTGCAGGTACATGTTTCGTCAAAATGGCTCCAGTTATTCAACGTTTATATGAACAAATGTTGGAACCGAAGTGGGTTATTTCAATGGGCGCATGTGCAAACTCTGGCGGTATGTACGATATTTATTCAGTTGTGCAAGGTGTGGATAAAATCATCCCAGTCGATGTTTATATTCCAGGTTGCCCACCCCGTCCAGAAGCATTAATCCAAGCATTAATGTTGTTACAAGACCAAATTCAATTAGAGCGCCGTCCACTTTCTGCCGTGATTGGTGATGATCTTAAGCCAGTGTATAAGCCAAAGATGATGCCAGAACGTGACCGTAAGAATGCTGAACGTATTGCAGTGAAAAACTTACGCTCTATGGATGAAATTAAATAATTTAAACGACAGTTGTTTTGATGCACCCGGTCTGGGTGTCGTTGTCGTTTAGGTTGAATGAATTTGTATTAAATAGGAAGCCAAGCCAATGGCTGAAACTGAAAACGCTATGCCAGAGTCAGCGCAAGTTGATTCACGCCCAGCATTTGCAATTGTAGAAGAGCTCAAAACCAAATTTGGCGAGAACTTCTATGTGCAAACGACTTTTGAAGACTTTCCAACGGTCTGGGTTGAGCGCGCGCGCGTACAAGAAGTTTTAATGTTCTTGCGTACAGTGTCACGTCCATACGTGATGTTGTTTGACTTGTCTGCGGTAGATGAACGTTTACGTACACACCGCGACGGTTTGCCTGCGTCTGACTTTACTGTGTTCTATCACTTATTATCGCTTGAGCGTAATAGTGATATTCGTATCAAAGTTGCATTGAATGAAAATGATGTAAATCTTCCAACTGCAACCAACATTTGGCCAAATGCCAATTGGTACGAACGTGAAGCTTACGATATGTTCGGGATCAATTTCGAAGGGCATCCAATGCTCCGTCGTATTTTGTTGCCAACCTATTGGGAAGGTCACCCTCTTCGTAAAGAATATTCTGCACGTGCTACTGAATATACACCGTATATGCAGAACCAAGCGAAGCAGGATTACGAACAGGAACACCTTCGTTTCGTACCTGAAGATTGGGGTATGAAGCGCGGTAATGACGACGAAGACTTCATGTTCTTGAACTTAGGTCCGAACCACCCATCTGCGCACGGTGCTTTCCGTGTAATCTTGCAGTTGGATGGTGAAGAAGTGAAAGACTGTGTGCCTGATATCGGTTATCACCACCGTGGTGTGGAAAAGATGGCTGAACGTCAAACTTGGCATTCATTCATTCCTTATACCGACCGTGTCGATTACTTAGGTGGTTGTGCGCAAAACATGCCTTATGTGATGGGTGTGGAGCAAATGGCGGGTATTACTGTACCTGACCGCGCGCAATGTATCCGTGTCATGATGTCTGAATTGTTCCGTATCAATAACCACTTATTGTATATCGGTACTGCGATTCAAGATGCCGGCGGTATGACGCCAGTCTTCTACATGTTTGCGGATCGTCAAAAAATCTATGACGCGATTGAAGCAATCACCGGTTACCGTATGCACCCAGCATGGTTCCGTATCGGTGGTACAGCGCATGACTTGCCAAACAACTGGCAGCATCTGATTCGTGAAATCCTAGATTGGATGCCGAAGCGTATGAACGAATACTACACAGCAGCGCTTAAAAACTCTGTATTTGTAGGTCGTACGCGTAACGTAGCTCAATATGACGCGAAATCTGCGTTGGCTTGGGGTGTAACTGGTACTGGTCTACGTGCAACAGGTATTGACTTCGACGTTCGTAAATATCGTCCATACAGTGGCTATGAAAACTACGACTTCGATGTGCCACTTGAGTACGAAGGCGATGCGTATGCGCGTGTTCTTGTTCACTTCCGTGAAATTGAAGAATCACTCAAAATCGTGAAGCAATGTTTAGACAACATGCCTTCTGGTGCATACAAAGCAGATCACCCATTGGCTGTTCCACCACCAAAAGACAAGACTTTACAAGACATTGAAACCTTGATTACGCACTTCTTAAGCGTATCTTGGGGTCCTGTAATGCCTGCAGGTGAAGCATCTGTAATGGCGGAAGTGGTCAAAGGTGCGTCGAATTACTACTTGACTTCAGACAAGTCAACGATGAGTTATCGTACCCGTATTCGTACACCGACTTTCACGCATTTACAGCAAATGCCTTCTGTGATTAACGGCAGTCTGGTATCTGACTTGATCATTTATTTAGCGACTATTGATGTCGTTATGGCTGACGTGGATCGCTAAGGGGTAAACGCATTATGATGATTTTGACTGATAAAAAGCCACGCGTGAATGTTGAAGGGATTTTGACTGCGGACGAAATCCACGAAATTGAACATCACATTGGTCACTATCCGTACCCACGTGCAGCATCTTTGGATGCTTTGAAGTGTGTACAACGCCGTAATGGCTGGGTAGATGACGCGCAGCTAAACGCCATTGCTCAGTTATTGACAATCAGTGTTGCTGATTTGGAAGGTGTTGCAACTTTCTATAACCGTATTTACCGTCAACCCGTGGGTCGTAACGTCATTTTACTTTGTGACTCGATTGCATGTTTCTTGATGGGTGCGGAAACTTTAGCAGAAGCATTCCAGCGTGAATTAGGCATTCAGTTTGGTCAAACGACTGCTGATGGCCGTTTTACTTTGCTGCCGATTTGCTGCTTAGGTAACTGTGACAAAGGCCCAACCTTAATGGTGAATGAAGACACTCACGGTTTGGTTGAAGTTTCTTCAGTGAAACAGTTGTTGGAGAAGTATGTATGAATACCGAACCAAAACCAATTTATGGCGAAGGTAACCCAGAAACGCATCCATTAACTTGGCGTTTAAGTAAACAAGAGCACGTTCGTAATGCAGATGATTACGAAGCGCTTGAAGGTTACGCGGGTCTGAAAAAAGCAATCACCATGCCGCCGAAAGATGTGCTTGAAGTGATTAAAGCTGCGACTGTAAAAGGCCGTGGTGGTGCAGGCTTCCCAGCAGGGATCAAATGGTCTTTAATGGCGCCAAATGACAACTCAGGTCCACGTTACTTGATTTGTAATGCCGATGAGATGGAACCAGGGACCTTTAAAGACCGTTTGTTGATGGAAAAACTTCCTCACCAATTGATCGAAGGGATGTTGATTGCAGCGTATACGCTAGAAGCAACCCATGGCTATATCTTCATTCGTGGCGAGTACATTGAAGCAGCTGCGTACTTAAATGAAGCGCTTGATCAAGTTCGTGCCAAAGGTTACTTGGGTGAAAACATCCTTGGAACTGGCTGGAACTTCGAGTTGCATGTGCACACTGGTGCGGGTCGTTATATCTGTGGTGAAGAAACTGCATTAATCAACTCACTTGAAGGTCGCCGTGCAAACCCACGTACGAAACCGCCATTCCCACAAGTTGCAGGTGCTTGGGGTCGTCCTACCATTGTTAACAACGTAGAGACCTACAATAACTTACCGGCAATCATGTTGCGTGGCCCTGAATGGTATATCGGCTTATCTGCGGGTAAGTCGAAAGATCCAGGCACAAAAATTTATGGTGCATCTGGCAAGGTGAAATTCCCTGGTCTTTGGGAGCTTCCATTTGGTACAACTGCGCGTGAAGTCATTGAAGACTATGCGGGCGGTATGCGTGATGGCTTAAAGCTTAAAGCATGGTTACCAGGTGGTGCGTCTACAGACTTCTTGGCTGCTGAACACATTGATCTACCGATGGATGCTGAGAGCATCATGAAAGCAGGTTCACGTTTAGGTACGTGTTTGCTGATGGTGGTGGATGAAACGCAATGTATGGTTTCAGCGACACGTAACTTAGAAGAATTCTTTGCACGTGAGTCATGTGGTTTCTGTACGCCTTGTCGTGATGGTTTACCGTGGGCGGTGAAAGCACTGAAAGCATTGGAAGATGGTACAGGTAAGAAAGAAGATATCGATCACTTACAAGAACTTACCCGTAAGCTTTGGATTGGTAAGACTTTCTGTGCGCATGCTCCAGGTGCAATGGAACCGTTGATGGGTGCACTCAAATATTTCCGTGGCGAGTTTGAAGCAAAAGTAGTGAATGCTGCTGCGCAAACTAGCAACGTAGAACAAGCTTAAGGAATTCGACTATGGCTACAATTCATGTCGATGGCAAATCGTACGAAGTCAATGGCTCAGAGAACTTGCTGCAAGCATGTTTGTCTTTGGGTATTGATATCCCGTACTTTTGTTGGCATCCATCCTTAGGTTCTGTCGGTTCTTGCCGTCAATGTGCCGTGACTCAATACGCGAATCCTGAAGATACGCGTGGTCGTTTAGTCATGTCATGTATGACGCCTGCATCTGACAATACCTACATCTCGATTGAAGACAAAGAAGCGAAAGACTTCCGTGCGTCAATTGTTGAGTTCTTGATGACGAATCACCCACACGACTGCCCAGTCTGTGAAGAAGGTGGTCACTGTCATTTACAAGATATGACCGTGATGACTCAACACGACCGTCGTCGTTACCGTTTTACTAAACGTACGCACTACAACCAAGAGCTGGGCTCATTCATTTCACATGAAATGAACCGTTGTATCGCATGTTACCGTTGTGTTCGTTACTACAACGACTATGCGGGTGGTACTGACTTTGGTGTGTATGCAAGCGCGTCACGTGTTTACTTTGGTCGTCCTGAGTCAGGCACTTTAGAGTCTGAATTCTCGGGTAACTTGACTGAAGTATGTCCTACAGGTGTATTCACCGACAAAACTCACTCAGAACGTTATAACCGTAAGTGGGACATGCAGTATGCGCCAAGCGTATGTCAAGGCTGTTCTTCGGGTTGTAATATTTCTCCGGGTGAGCGTTATGGCGAACTTCGTCGTGTCGAAAACCGTTTTAACGGTGAAGTGAACCAATACTTCTTGTGTGACAAAGGTCGTTTTGGTACAGGTTATGTGAACCGTGCAGACCGTCCACGTCAACCGCAGTTCCGTGATGGTGCTGAAGTCACTACAGTTTCTGTAGATCAGGCATTAGATACGGTGATTGCAAATATCCAAGGCAAAAAAGTTTTGGGTATTGGTTCTCCACGTGCATCACTTGAGTCGAACTTCGCGCTTCGCGAATTAGTTGGTCAAGACAACTATTCAACAGGTATGTCTCAAAAAGAGCAAAACTTGGTTGAATTGGCTGCATCGATTATGCAAACCGAAGGTGTATATAACCCAGGTATGCGTGAAATCGAAAGCTATGATGCTGTGCTTATTTTGGGTGAAGACTTAACACAAACTGCGCCACGTATGGCGTTGTCTGTTCGTCAAGCGGCGAAAAACAAAGCCAAAGAAATGGCTGCGGAACGTCGTACCCAAGACTGGTTAGCAGAGCCGCTACAACGTATTGCTCAAGACGCGAAATCACCGATTTTCATCCTCGCTGCAACACAAACACGCTTAGCTGATGTTGCTGCTGGTGAAGTGGTTGCTTCTCCAAACGACATTGCTCGTTTAGGTTTTGCCGTTGCTGCTGCTGTGAAAGGTGATGCAATTCTTGGTTTGGCGGATGATGCGAAAGCATTTGCTCAGAACATTGCAGATACACTGAAAGCGGCGAAGAAACCACTGATCATTTCAGGTACAAGTTTACAAGACGCATCTATCATGGAAGCTGCTGCACAAGTTGCGCAAAACCTTGGTGGAAATGCTGGCTTAACCTTGACGGTTCCTGAAGTGAACTCTATGGGCTTAGCAATCTTCGGTGGGCAAAGTTTAGAACAAGCGTTTGCACAAGACTATGACACGGTTGTGATCGTTGAAAATGATCTATTCCGTCGTTTGCCAGCGGTACAAGTTGAAGCAGCACTTTCTGGTAAAGACGTGATTGTTTTAGATCACTCTGAAACTGAAACTGTGAAGAAAGCGGATATCGTACTTTCTGCTGCGTCATTTGCTGAAGGCGATGGTACGGTTGTCTCTCAAGAAGGCCGTGCACAACGTTTCTACCAAGTGTATGACCCGAGCTACTACAAACCTGAACTGGCGATCAAAGAATCTTGGCGCTGGTTACATGCCATTGAAACCGGTGTGAAGGGTAAAGCGATTTCTTGGACCTTGCTTGATGATGTCATCGAGTCAGTTGCGAAAAACGTACCTGCACTTGCTGCGATTCAAGATGTGGCTCCAGATGCGGGCTTCCGTGTCCATGGTTTGAAAGTTGCTCGTGAACCGCGTCGTTACTCTGGTCGTACCTCTATGCGTGCACCATTGAACGTGCATGAACCGAAACAACCGACAGATATCGACTCGGCATTAACATTCTCTATGGAAGGTTATGTCGGGAACCAGACGCCGTCTCCACTGGTACCATTTGCATGGTCAGCAGGTTGGAACTCACCGCAAGCTTGGAACAAATTCCAAGATAACGTGGGTGGTCACTTAAAAGGTGGTGATTCGGGTGTGCGTTTATTCGATCGTTTAGCGAAGCGTCCAGCACGTACTTTCGTTGCTCCAGCGGTTGTGGTTGCAAACCCTGAAAGCTTCCGTTTAGTGCCGATGCATCACATTTTTGCTTCTGGTGAATTTACTGTGAAAACACCTGCTATGGAATCGCGTATTCCTGAAGCGGTCTTTGCAGTGGGTGAGCAAGATGCAACTCGTTTGAATGTTCAAGATGGTCAAAAAATCACTGTGAAAGCAGGCGAGACTTCGATCGTACTTCCAGTTCAAGTGATTGATTATTTACCTACAGGTTATATTGGTTATCCAGTTGGTCTTGCACCTACGGTTTCACTTGCTGAGCCTGTATCAGTCGCGGTAGGAGCGTAATTCATGCAACAAGAATTAATCCGTCAAACGCCGCTTTGGGCTGAGAACTGGCCAATTGCCTACTCAGTCATTCAAGCGATTGTGATTTTACTCGTTGTAGTACTCATCGCTGCGTTGATGTCTTTTATTGAGCGTCGTTTACTGGGCTTATGGCAAGACCGTTATGGTCCGAACCGTGTAGGTCCTGGGGGGATGTTCCAGATCGTTGCCGACATGTTGAAAATCATGTTCAAAGAAGACTGGACACCAAAGTTTGCTGACAAATTGACTTTCCGTTTAGCTCCTGCTGTTGCCATGGCAACAGCGGTGATGTCGTTCATGGTTATTCCTGTATCACCATACTTAGGTGTTGCAGACATGAGCATCGGTCTATTGTTCTTTATGGCAATGGCAGGTATTGCAGTCTATGCGGTATTGTTTGGTGGTTGGTCATCAAACAACAAATATGCATTGCTTGGTGGTCTACGTTCTGCAGCTCAAACCATTTCGTATGAAGTGTTCTTGGGTATTTCATTGATGGGTGTGGTTGCAATTGCAGGCTCATTCAACATGCGTGAAATTGTAGAAGCACAAAAAGATGTATGGTTTGTCATTCCACAGTTCTTAGGTTTCCTAATCTTCGTGGTTGCAGGTGTTGCGGTAACTCACCGTCACCCATTTGACCAACCAGAAGCAGAACAAGAATTGGCGGAAGGTTACCACGTCGAGTACGGCGGTATGAAATGGGGGATGTTCTTCGTTGCAGAATATGTCAACGTAGTTCTGATCTCTGCATTGATCGTAACGCTATTCTTCGGTGGTTGGTTAGCGCCATTTAACATCGATATTCCGTTCATTCCACCAGTATTCTGGTTCATTATCAAAACAGCATTCTTTGTGATGATGTTTGTCTTGGCTCGTGGTTCACTTATGCGTCCGCGTTATGACCAAGTGATGAACTTTGGTTGGAAGATTTGCTTACCATTAGCGTTAGTTAACTTATTAGTTACTGGCGCAGTGATTCTGTGGTAAGGGCAGGGAGAATAAAATGTATAAAATTCTAGCTGGGTTCGGGTCAATCGTACGTTCACTGTGGATGGTTTTCTCACACGTGACACGTAAACGTGACACCATTCTTTACCCAGAAGTGCCAGCCGAACAAATTGTTCCACCACGTTTCCGGGGTCGTATCGTGTTAACACGTGACCCAGATGGTGAAGAACGTTGTGTTGCGTGTAACTTATGTGCAGTTGCATGTCCTGTTGGCTGTATTTCACTACAAAAAGCAGAAAAAGAAGATGGTCGTTGGTATCCGGAGTTTTTCCGTATCAACTTCTCACGTTGTATTTTCTGCGGTATGTGTGAAGAAGCATGTCCGACGACTGCAATTCAAATGACTCCAGATTTCGAGTTGGGTGAATACGTTCGTCAAGACTTGGTGTATGAGAAAGAAAACTTACTCATTTCAGGTCCTGGTAAATACCCAGACTACAACTTCTACCGTGTAACAGGTATGGCTGTAACTGGAAAAGACAAAGGTCAAGCGCAGCGTGAAAGCGCACCAGTTGATGTACGGAGCTTATTACCATGATGTGGCCATTTTATTTGATGGCACTTGTGGCCATCGTTTCTACGATTCGTGTTGTGACCAACGCGAATCCTGTACACGCTTTATTAAGCTTGATCGTGTCACTTCTTGCAGTTGCAGGCATGTTTATGATCGTGGGTGCGCCATTTGCTGGCGCGCTTGAGATCATCGTCTATGCAGGCGCGATCATGGTGTTATTCGTATTCGTAGTGATGATGTTAAACCTTGGTCAACACACCGTTGAACAAGAGCGTAAATGGTTAACATCGTCTGCTTGGGCATATCCAGCACTCATGAGCTTCTTAATGGGCTTGGTGTTGGTGTGGATGCTCGGCTCTGACTACACAGCGGCTGGCCCTGTTATGGGTACCGAAGTTGTGGGTCCAAAAGTCGTTGGCCAAGCACTCTTTACTCACTATTTATTATTGGTTGAAGTTGCTGCCATGTTATTGCTTGCTGCGTTGGTTGCAGCATTCCATCTTGGCAAACGTGAACCAGGTGCAGAAGAGGACAAACAATAATGGGCAACATCCCTTTAGAACATGGTTTGATTGTTGCAACCATTCTTTTTGCACTGGGTTTTTACGGTGTGATGGTGCGACGCAATCTATTATTTATGTTAATGAGTCTTGAAATCATGATGAACGCAGCTGCGCTTGCGTTTGTTTTGGCTGGTAGTGCATGGGTACAACCAGACGGACAAATCATGTTTATTCTGATCTTAACGCTTGCTGCGGCAGAGGCTTGTATTGGTCTTGCGATCGTCCTTCAGTTCTACCATCGCTTCCATCACTTGGATGTGGATGCTGCTAGTGAGATGCGCGGATGAGTTTTTTATATTTAACAGTATTATTCCCGCTCATTGGTTTTGTCCTTTTAGCGGCAGGTCGCAACAAGCTTCCTGAAAATGTCGCTGCCATTATTGGTGTGGGAGCGGTTGGCCTTTCTGCATTGGTTGCTTTGATCGCTGGTCTAGACTTTGTTAATAATGGCAAAGTGACTTATGTTCAACATCTTTGGACATGGTTCAATGTAGGCAACCTAAGCCCAGGCATTAGCTTACATCTTGACGGTTTATCACTGCTCATGATGGGTATGGTGACGGGTGTGGGTTTCCTGATTCACATCTTTGCATCATGGTACATGCGTGGTGAAGAAGACTTCGCGCGTTTCTTCTCTTATTTCAACCTGTTCGTTGCCAGCATGTTGCTGCTCGTATTGGGCGATAACTTAGCGTTATTGTTCTTAGGTTGGGAAGGCGTAGGTCTATGCTCTTACTTGCTGATTGGTTACTACTATCAAAACCCTGAAAATGGTTTTGCAGCAATTAAAGCATTTACCGTAACACGTGTCGGTGACGTTTTCTTATTGATCGCTTTGTTCTTAATTTACCAACAGTTCGGTACTTTAAACATTGCTGAAGTGGTTGCAGCTGCACCAACAGTGATGACACAAAGTTCATCTTTAACCATTTGGACAGCACTCATGTTGTTCTTGGGTGCGGCAGGTAAATCTGCACAGATCCCATTACAAACATGGTTGGCCGATGCAATGGCAGGTCCTACACCTGTATCTGCATTGATCCACGCTGCAACGATGGTAACTGCAGGTGTTTACCTGTGCTGCCGTATGTACACCGTGTTTGAAATGGCGCCTGAAGTGATGATGTTTATCTCAATCACAGGTGCGGTAACGTTGTTAGTGGCTGGTTTTGCTGCATTGGTTCAAACCGACATCAAACGTATTTTGGCTTACTCAACGATGAGTCAGCTGGGTTATATGTTTATGGCTGTGGGTGCTGAAGCTTATCAAGCAGGCTTATTCCACATGCTGACTCACGCATTCTTCAAGGCATTATTGTTCTTGTCTTCGGGTGCAGTGATTTTGGCTTACCACCACGAACAAAACATCTTCAAGATGGGCGGTTTGTTCTACAAGAACAAATTCCTATTTGCTTGTTTCGCCATTGGTGGCGGTGCATTAGCAGCGATTCCATTCATTACCGTGGGCTTCTTCTCGAAAGATGCAATCTTGGGTGCAGTTTGGGTGCAAGGCGAATCAATCGCAGTGTATAACTCATTGTACTGGGTGGGTGTAGCAGGTGCTTTCTTAACGTCGATTTACACATTCCGTCTCATTTGGGTTGTGTTCTTTGGTAAAGAAAATACACCGTATCATGCGATCAAAGGCATTACCTTCTGGGGTCCTTTGGCGATTCTTGCTGTACTTTCAACTTTCGTCGGTGCGGCACTTAAAGCACCTGTGGAAAGCATTTTAAATGCAGCAAAAATTCCAGCATTTGTGATTCCTGAAGCTTTAGAACATGGTATGCACAGCGCAGAATATACTGCTGTGGGTATTGCATTGGTTGGTTTAGTGATTGGTGTGGTCTTGTTTGCGTTTGCTTATAGCGCAGTGAAAGGCTTTGCTAAAACGTCATTGGGTGCAGGTCTTGCAAACATTTGCCGTAATGCACTGGGCTTCGATGCGCTTTATAACATCGTTTTTGTGAAACCATATTTGCTTATTGCGAAGATTCTAGGTCGTGATCCAATTGATCGCTTGTGGTTAGTCTTGCCTGCACTTGTAAAAGGCGGTCACAGCTTCACAAGTTCACGTCAAACGGGTTCATTGCGTGATTACGCATCAAGCATGGCATTAGGTATCTTTGTATTGCTAATGGTCTTGATCGTAACTCAGATCGTGGGGAAATAAGATGGAAATCGCAAACAACTGGATTCTACCCGCGCTGATCTTAGTTCCGTTCATTGCTGGTTTTATTTGTTGGTTAGTCGACAAACTCGACGACAAACTGCCGCGTTATATCGCGTTAGTGGGTATGCTCATTACTTTGGGCTTAACTGTTGCGCTATGGCAGACAGGTACATTTAACTACGAACTTGGCGCGAAAGTGCCATCGTGGTCTGCTGAATTCATGTTGCCATGGATTCAAACCTTAGGCATTAACATCCACTTAGCGGTGGATGGTCTATCTCTATTAATGGTGGGCTTAACGGCACTTTTAGGTGTGTTGGCTGTCGGCTGTTCTTGGGGTGAAATTCAAAAGAATGTTGGTTTCTTCCACTTAAACCTTTTATGGTCTTTGGGTGGTGTGATCGGTGTATTCTTAGCGATTGACATGTTCTTGTTCTTCTTCTTCTGGGAGATGATGCTTGTACCTATCTACTTCTTGATCGCGCTTTGGGGTCATAAAGGGGCAGAAGGTAAATCACGTGTTTACGCTGCAACCAAATTCTTTATCTATACGCAAGTCGCTGGTCTTATTATGTTGATCGGTATCCTAGGCCTCGTGGTTTATGGTTACATGATGACAGGTATGATCGGTTTTGATTACAACTACTTATTAGCTGTAGCCAACACTTTAGACAAAGAATTACCTACCGTTGCTTATGCATTCATGCTGTGTTTATTTGTCGGTTTTGCGGTAAAACTTCCAGTTTTCCCATTACACGGCTGGTTACCAGATGCGCATGCACAAGCCCCTACAGCAGGTTCGGTTGACCTTGCAGGTATTTTAATTAAGACCGCTGCATATGGTTTACTACGTTTTGTGATTCCATTCTTCCCAGCGGCTTCTGCACAGTTTGCAGACATCGCGATCATTTTCGGTTTAATCGGTATCTTCTACGGTGCTTGGTGTGCTTTCCAGCAAACCGATATGAAACGTTTACTTGCGTATACGTCAATTTCGCACATGGGCTTTGTTTTACTTGCGATTTACGCAGGTAACATCTTAACCTTCCAAGGTTTGATGATCATGATGTTGGCACATGGCTTGTCATCTGCTGCATTGTTCATTATGTGTGGTCAAGTGTACGAGCGTGTTCATACACGTGATATGCGTTTGATGGGCGGTATGCGTGGTCAGTTCCCATATCTTGCATTCTTCCTCATGTTCTTCGTGGCGGCGCTTGTAGGTATTCCAGGTCTAGGTAACTTCATTGGTGAGTTCCTGATCTTGATGGGTTCTTATGCAAAATTCCCAGTGTTTACTATTCTTGCAGCAGTAAGCTTAGTATTTGCAGGTCTTTATGGCTTGATTCTGATCCACAAAGCGTTGTTTGGTACGCCAAACGAAGAACAACAGCAGCACTACAACAACCCATTGAAAGATTTAAATGCGCGTGAAGTAGTGATCTTGTTAATCTGTGCTTTCGGTCTGTTATGGCTTGGTTTGTACCCACAAAGCTTCCT
This sequence comes from Acinetobacter sp. MF4640, assembly GCF_002018895.1. Lineage (NCBI taxonomy): Bacteria > Pseudomonadati > Pseudomonadota > Gammaproteobacteria > Moraxellales > Moraxellaceae > Acinetobacter > Acinetobacter sp. MF4640. The sequence goes on from NZ_MVOM01000045.1 coordinate 22,750, forward strand.
TGATATTTCAAACTCAAGTATGGCGTGGTTAGCGAACAGCTACATTCCTGTACAAGAAGTAGTTGACGTTGCGAGTCAAGCAACTGTTCAACTCGAAAATGTGGAGATGCAATAAGTCATGAACTTCACAATGTCATTTTCTGAGCTTATGCCTTTAGCTCCTGTGATGATCGTTGCTTTAACAACGATCGTCGTGATGATTCTTACTGCAATTAAGCGTAACCATAACTTAATTGCGACAGCATCAGTGGTGGGTTTAAACCTTGCGGCAGCATATGTACTTTTCACAATGTTCGGTGGTGCTTTTAAACCTGCGAACGTGATGGGTATGTTTATGGTGGATGCGTTCACCTTGCTGTACCAAGTAATTATTCTAATTGCTGCTTTGGCATGCTGTACTTTGTCGCATGCCTATATCGAAAGCTATAAAGATAACCGTGAAGAACTGTATATCTTGATGTTGTCATCAGTGACTGGTGCAATGTTAATGGTGGCAAGCTCTCACTATGCATCGTTCTTCATTAGCCTTGAGTTGATGTCGATTCCTGTATATGGCTTATTGGCCTATACACACCAGCGCTCTAAGTCTTTAGAAGCGGGGGTGAAGTACTTGGTGCTTTCAGCAACAGCTTCGGCAATGTTGTTGATGGGTATGGCTTATATTTACGCGTACACAGGTTCAATGTCGTTCTATGACAATGTTCAAGCGTTAATGCAAAACATCCAACAGCCAATGGTACTTTTAGGTTTAGGCCTGATTGTTTTTGCTGTGGCATTCAAACTGTCTTTAGCGCCATTCCACAAATGGACGCCAGACGTTTATGCCGGTGCACCAACTCCGATCGCAACATTCCTTGCTACAGCTGCAAAAGTAGCGACAATTGGTCTGTTTGTACGTTACATCCTTACTTCAGGTGCGATTCTTGTTGACTCAATCGTGACGATCTTAACCGTAATTGCGGTGTTATCGATCTTGGTGGGTAACTTCCTTGCAGTGAAACAAGTGAACTTGAAACGTATCTTGGCATACTCTTCAATTGCGCACTTTGGTTACTTGTTGATTGGTTTAATCAGCATGACTTATGCAAGCCTTGGTAACGTATCGGTCTATGTGATCACTTATGTGTTAACTACGATTGGTGCGTTCGGTGCGGTTGCATTGATGTCTAGTCCATACAACAACGTAGACGAAGCAGAAAGTCTAGCGGACTACCGTGGTCTATTCTGGCGTCGTCCAGTGTTGACTGCCGTATTAACCGTGATGATGCTGTCTCTTGCAGGTATTCCATTGACAGCGGGCTTCATTGGTAAGTTCCTTGTGGTGATGGCTGCGGTAACGACTCAGCACTGGTTCCTTGCTGCGATGATCATCGTTGGTTCTGGTATTGGTCTGTACTACTATCTCCGTGTGATGGTTGTCATGTACATGACACCACCAGATGCACCTCGTGTAGACGCTGTGGATCATTGGGGTCAAAAAGTCGGTGGTATTATGGTGCTTTTAGCTGCGGCAGCAGTGCTTGTGATTGGTATCTATCCAGATCCAATTATCAAGTTAGCACTTCAGTCAGAGATCTTATCTCCAATTCACTTTATGCTTTCTCAACAGCACTAATTTTTAAAAACGTTTCGTTTTAACAAAAAAGCCTCCATCAATTGGGGGCTTTTTTGTTTTTATCGCACGATAAAAAGCTTTATAATGTAAGGAATTTTATTTTACCTTTTAGGTGCTCTCCCGTGGCTATCCATGAAATTCGTCATCCACTGATTCGTCATAAGCTTGGTCTTCTTCGTCGTGCAGATATCAGCACTAAAAACTTCCGTGAGCTGGCTCAAGAAGTGACCATGCTGTTGACCTATGAAGCGACCAAAGATTTACCTGTTTGCGACCATGAAATTGATGGTTGGAATGGTAAAGTAACGGTAGATCGCATTGTGGGTAAAAAAATCACGGTTGTGCCAATTTTACGTGCGGGTATTGGCATGTTGGATGGTTTTTTAAACCTGATCCCAAGTGCCAAAGTGTCTGTACTGGGTTTAGAGCGTGATGAAGAAACGCTTGAAGCACGTACTTATTACAAAAAATTAGTTCCAGATGTACAAAACCGTTTAGCGATGATCATCGACCCAATGCTTGCCACAGGTTCTTCATTGGTTGCTGCGATTGATGTATTGAAGGCAAGTGGCTGTAAAGACATCCGTGTGATGGTGTTGGTTGCGGCGCCTGAAGGTATTAAACGTGTTTTGGATGCGCATCCAGATGTCACTATTTTCACGGCTTCAATTGACCAAGGCTTAAATGCCAATGGTTATATCGTGCCGGGTCTAGGCGATGCGGGCGATAAAATCTTTGGTTCAGTTCAAAAAGATTAAGATTGAGCCCCAGCAAAAAGAGGCTTTTATAGCCTCTTTTTTATATACTACAACAAAGCGTGTACATATTAGGATCTGTTTATGAAGGCCGAGCAATATCAAGGAAAAGTTAAGCAATATAACGCTGACAAAGGTTTTGGCTTTATTTCCTCACCTGAAGGCGACGTATTTTTTCATATCTCGGATTTCCCTGCAGACTCAGGTGAGCCGAAACGTAATGAACGCGTGAAGTTTAATGTGGTTGAAAATGGCGATCGCTATAAAGCAATTAAAATTGAGCGGGTTGAAGACAACTCTGCCAAAGCCAAGAAATCGAAAGTCTCAAGTCATAATAAATCGATTACCACAGACTTATTGTCTAATTTTAGACGCTAAGTCAGCGTTGATTCAGAGTGAAATCGTGCAAAGGTTAATCTTTGCACTTTGAAGCAAAGAGGCTTTTTAGCCTCTTTTTTATTGATTACAATACGAAAAAGACAGTTGAATAGAGCAGATTATGTTTCTGAAAGGAAAAATCAAAAGCTTTAGTACCCCACGTGGTTTTGGTTTCATTGCGGTGGAAGGGGATATTGATGATGTGTTTTTTCATATCAAAGATTTGCCACAGAACAACATTGAACCCAAGCTTGGTGAAGTGCTTAAGTTTATGATTGTAGAAGACCAAGGCAAATTTAAGGCTGGCAATATCCAGCGGCTTGGTCTGACCTCAGAAAGCAAAGCAACGACACCATCAAATAAGAAAAAAGCACGTACCCAAGCCTCACCACGTTACCATGAGGCAGGGCATAAAAGTACCCTCATCACCGTGATTGGGATCATTATCGTCGCGCTATTGGGCTTTTTGACCTATGGGAAATATCAAAATTATAGTGTAGAAAAACAGCGTAAAGCTGAACATTTGATGCTCGAGCAACAACAGATTGTAGAAGAACAGCGTAAAGCTTTAGGAAAGTTGCCCGATCAAATCCTATCTGAGCAAGGGAAGCGTAATTTAGATGCAGGTCTGCATCAGACCAATCAACCCCGTTCTGAACGCGTAACGGAAAGTATTGATAAACAAAATGGTCGTTTACCTGTCAGCACTGGACAGTTTAAATGCGATGGACGAACCCATTGCTCCCAAATGCGTTCCTATGAAGAAGCGGTTTACTTCTTAAGAAACTGTCCAAATACCCAAATGGATGGGAACAATGATGGTGAGCCTTGTGAGCGCCAATTTGGGAAATAAAAAAGCACCCTCGGGTGCTTTTTGCTTACTTATTTTTCGCAGAATTTCATAAAAGCTTTGAGTCCTGGGCCTTGGTATTTTTGACGATGCACCAACATGAACAGTGGACGCGTGAGAGACCAAAACGGCGTGTCAAGCACTACCAACTGGCCTTTTTCGCGCAAAGGCTCTGTTGCCAGTTTTGAAATGCATGACATCCCTAAACCACCCGCCACGATTTTTAAAATCGCTTCATTATGACCCAAGGTCAGACGGATATTGGCATCAGGCAAGTCTTTTAAAATAGCATTATCAAACACTTCACGTGTACCTGAACCTTCTTCACGCAAGATCCACTCGACCGATTTAAAGTCTTCAGGCGTTAATGTGCGATTTAACTGCGCCAAAGGATGATCTGGTGCACAGCAGACCGCTAATTCATCGTCACGCCAGTGAATACATTGCAGTTGCGGCAAGTGACAAGAGCCTTCAATCAAAGCCAAATCTAGTTGGAACTGATTCACCGCCTCAATCATTTGACGGGTGTTACCAACTTGCAGTTGTAAATGGGCTTGAGGCTGAATTTGTAAGAAATCAGCCATTAGGTCAGGCATGAGGTAGTCACTGATGGTCAGGGTTGCACCCAAACGCAAATCAATGCTTTGTAACTCACCTTTAGCGGCTTGCTCGAAAGCATCACAGCGACCCAAAATTTCTAAAGCTTGTGGCAGCAGGAAACGACCCAGATCATTGAGCTGAAGACGCTTACCTAGACGGTCAAACAGAGGAGCTCCCAAACCGTCTTCTAGATCTGCTAAAGCCATACTCGCAGCACTCTGGGTGAGTCGAACCGCATCACTGGCTTTGGTTACTGTGCCTTCTTGAGCAACTGCTACAAAAACCGCCAACTGGCGTAAAGTCATGCGCATGAATATAGCCTTAACATTTAAAAAATATTAACAAATTATGTGGTCATGCTAACATGAGCAACGTCTTTGATGCCACGCTGAAATCATGTCAATTGAAAAATTTAGCCTAGAAAAGGTTTTATCCGTACACCGTTGGACCAATACACTTTTTAGCTTCACTATGACGCGACCTGCACATTTTAAGTTTACCGCAGGACAGTTTGCCCGTATTGGCATCAAAGTGGGGGATGAATTGGTGGTTCGAGCGTATTCGGTGGTGTCCTCTCCCTTTGATGAAACTTTAGAGTTTTTCTCGATTGTGGTGCCTGAAGGTGCATTTACCTCAAATTTACAGCACTTAAAAGTCGATGATGAGATCTACCTCGAAAAGATCCCGTACGGCTTTTTGACTTTGGCGCGTTATCAGTTGCCGTTACCAAAAGACTTATGGTTACTTGGCACAGGGACAGGACTTGCACCTTTTATCTCGATGTTGCAAGACTTTGAAACGTGGTCGAAGTACGAGAGCATTACACTGGTCTATAGCGTACGTACAGCCTCTGAATTGGCGTATGCAACACGTATTCAAGAAATTGCAGAGACTTTTGGTGAAGGGCATACAGGCTTTAAGTTTGTGCCGATTATTACCCGTGATCCACATGCGCCACTGCATGACCGCTTACCGGTACTGATTGAAAATGGTGACTTGGAAAAAGCAGTCGGTTTAAGTCTAAACCCTGAAACCAGCCATGTGATGCTGTGTGGTAACCCGCAAATGGTCGAAGATACCAAAGAAGCGCTGAAAGCACGTGGCCTGACCATGAACCGCCGTGGTGAAGGAAATATTGCGGTCGAAAACTATTGGTAAAGTTATTTCGCTAAATAAAAGGCTCATCGAATGATGGGCTTTTTTTATTTAAAGTTTGAATCACTCAGATTTTAATACCAGCTTAAAGAGAGGAGCGCTGCTTGTACGCTCAGATCGCGCTATAATTTCTCTTTTGTACTGGGTTGTATGGCTTATGTCTTCAGCGTTAAAAACGACGGCTCAGCCAGAGGCGAGGCTTAGCCCGCAGCAGAAAAAATTAAATCGTTTGATTGAACGTATTGAACAACAAAAACAAGAATTAGCAGCATGGAAAAATGCGCAGGCCGACATTCAAAACTATACGCGTAGTAAGCTTTTACCTGTGTATAGCGAGTTACATACGGTTCTATTTATACAGCTCGATACCCTGTGGAATCACTTGGCCAGCGATGCCTTTAGCAAAGCTGATTTGGTGCAGATTGACACCAAAATAGCCGCTTTAGCCAAGATGCTAAAAAAATCACAGATGCTAACTTCAGAGCAAAAAGAACAGGTAGAGAAAATTGATGCTTTCTATATGCAGCATGCAGAGCATATACGCGCGAAGAAAACCAAAGCAAACTCAATACAAAATCATGACCTCGCTGAAACGGTAGAACAAAACGTGGATGTGGACTGGGAAAATTATGAATACGATTCTGTTCAATATGAAGCAGAGCGAGAACGTGCCAAACAGTTAAAACAACAAGAAAAACGTGAGCAAGCAGCAAAAATGGCAGCGCAGTCACTGAAAACCGTGTATTTAAAAATTACCGCGATGATTCACCCTGACCGTGAGCCTAATGAAGCGAAGAAATTAGATAAGACTGAACTTTTGCAGAAGGTCAATGAAGCCCATGCAGAGCAGGATTTATTTTATTTATTGAAACTCCAGTTACAGCTAGAGACCAATAAAGGCCTAAGCTCAAAGGTTTTAAGTTCGGAACAAGTGAAGTTTTATCAGTTGTCTTTGGAAGCACAGAGTCAGAGTTTACAAGGTCAGTTAGAGGAAATCTTTGCATCTTTTCACTTGAGCAGTCATGTTAATACCAAACAGCTCAAAATGAGTGATGTGTATAAGGTCATAGATCAGGATGCTACCGAGTTAAAACAGCAGTTGAAGTGGGAAAAGGAACGTTTAAAGCATATGAAAAAGGTGAGTGGGATGAAGATCTTGATGGAGCATGGGGTTCTATGAGATAAGATTTTACTTTTTAAACAAATAGTCGTAGGCATGCTTTCTGTTAAAATATTGAGTCAAATCGCATTTGTATTGAAATAAAGTCATGAGCATTTTAGATTTAAGTTTGTATCAAGAAACTGAAAATTTATCCCCACAACAAAAAAAGTTTAATCGTCAGATTCAAAAAATTGAGAAATTACAACTCTCTTTGGTTGAGTGGCAACAAGCACAACAAAAAGTACAGGAGGATGCAAGTTTTGAACTCTTGCCATTATATGCCCAATGGCACCAAGTTTTATTTAGTCAACTAGAGGTACTTTGGCAATATAAACAATCGCATAAATTTGCTAAAACCCATTTAGAGCGTTTAGATAAAAAAATCTCAATTTTAGTGAGTCAACTTTTAAATAATCCCAATCTGTCTGAAGAACAACATAAATTGACCATCGTCATTGCTCAATTTTACAAAATTTTAGAAGACCATGATCATTTGCCTACATCACAAGTAGATGATACAGAGGATGATTTTCATTCAGAGCATGATGTTGATGAAATGATGCAAAAACAAGTGATGAAAGAAATTCTTGCAGATCAATTGGGTGTGTCTGAGGACTGGATTGACTTTGATTTTGATCTCGAAAATCTTGAAGAGTTTATGCAAAAAGTAAAAGAAAAATTTGATCGAGAGGAAGCTGATTTCATTCAAAATCAACTTAATGATCATGAACGTGAGGCATATCAAAAGTTTGCAGAAAAAGAAAAAAAGAAAATTTTAAAGAAGCAAATGCAACTTGAAGATGCAAAAAAAATGGCAGGGCAGTCATTAAAAAGCATTTATTTAAAAATTGCCTCTGTGATCCATCCTGACCGCGAAAGAGATGAGCAAAAACGTATAGAGAAAACTGAGCTTTTGCAGCAAGCAAATACTGCACTTGAAGAAAAAGATTTACTTACGCTGTTAAAGTTACGTGCTTATACAGAACAAGGTGATCAAAAACAAGCAGTTAAAATCGCAAATGAACATTTGAAATCTTATAATCTATTGCTAGAAGATCAAATTGAACAATTGCAAATTGAGTTAGATCACATTATTTACTCATTTGATTGGGAAAGCTCTGGTTTTTATAAACAGACTTTTAAACCTGCTGATTTGGCTAAGAAGTACCAATATGATTTGACAGAAATTCGAAGAAAGCTATTGCAAGATGAACAGTGTTTAAATAGTTATAAGGATTTTGATTGTTTAAAAAACTTACTTAAAAATAGAGCATTCGGCTGGTCATTTAATTTTTAAAGTGGGTTGAGCCTGTAAATAATTTTGTGTAATTGATTTTCATCAATTAAAGGTGATTGCTTAGGGGCGGTCAACAAATTCAATAATAACGCGGCTCATGGCTAAACGCCATGAGCTGCACAGCAGCGCAAGATAAGCGTATTTCACTTTTTAGACGCTGCATCACAATTGCTAGATAAATCACGTTACGCACAGCATCTCCGTTGGAAAGACTTTACGCTTTTGATCGATTAGCGTATTTTCCATCTTTAATGACTTGATTGCTTTGGTGGCGTAGATGGCTTTGCATATCTCTGATAAATAAGCAAAAAAAGTAAAAGCTGAGCATGTGTATATGAAAAAGCTGAGTGGGGTGGAGATGTTGTTGGAACATGGGGTACTTTGATTTTCCCTCACCTCCTTGCGGACAGTATGTGATTGCACCGTATATTGTGGATTTTTACTGTCATGAAATTGGCTTGATCATTGAGTTGGATGGCAGTCAGCATGGAACTAATGATCTCATGGCATATGATGTTGAACGAACCAAGTTTTTTTAGAGGCTTTGGGCTTAACTGCCGTGCGGTACTGGAATTCTGATGTGTTGGGGCTGACGGATGGGGTTTTGGAGGATTTGTGACAGGTGTGTTTTGAACTGAAAGTAAATCAATAATGTAAGCTCCTTCTCCCTTTGGGAGAAGGCGGGGGAAGAGGGTCGGTTTAATAATGAAAAAATTAAAAGCACCTTTCCCTAGCCCTCTCCTAAAAGGAGAGGAAAACAAGCTTTTAAATTTACAAGGTACAAGTATGTAGTTTATTTATTGAAAACCAATTTTTTCCTTAATAAATTCAGGTAAAAACTCTGGGTTTGGTGGAATATCCTTTCCAATTTTGACTTCAATTTTTTCTTCAATCTTCTGAATCAATGTTGTATTGTTATTTTGTGTTAAGTATTCTTTTAATTCATTACATAATCTTTGAGAAAACATTGAGTTAAAGAATCTTTCTATATATAGACAAATTGTATATTTATTTGGTTCAGTTAAAGTCAGTGGGAATTCTAATTTCTTAGCTTCTTCATGATTTGCATTATATTTAATCCTATAGAGTAAATTTAACTGCTTTCTTTGTGCTACTTGAATTTTGATATATTCATCAAGTAATTCATATAAATTATTTGCTAATTCATCATTATAAATATTTTTCTCAATTAATTTATCTATATGACTACATAAAATAGCTGAAAAGCTCATAAAATCTATGTCATTTATATATCTACAATGGTCTTGTACAAGTAGAGGGAAGTTTGGACTTTGTTTAAAAATTAAGTCTAAAAGATACTCATCAAAATCCATCTGTAATGGGGTTATGAGATAATTTTCTTCTAATGTTTCTTTCAGAAAATCAATTACATCAGGAATTGAGAACCCTAAATTATTGGTTAAGCCAATTTCATCTAAAAGTTCACCAATATTATTATATATTTTAGGAGTTTTAATTAAATTAAGAGACATGCGACATTGGTTGTATTCTTTTAATAAATTAAAACGTGAAGGGCATTTCATTAAAGATTTGAGAAATTTTTCAATTATTTTCGTATCGTGATATGTATAGCACAGATTGGCAATTAGAGTTAATATCCGCTTTTTTTGCAAATGATCATAGAAATTAAAAGTAATAAGATTTTCTAATAATTGGTCAAGATTTTCTAATAGATATATAGATTTATCTTTATTATCACAAATATAAATTATCTTTATAGATTCTACAATGTTTTCATAAATATTAGCACAGTTGATGAGATGAGTAAAATGAAATACGGCAGAGTAAAACTTGAAGTGCGACATAAACCACCTAATTAATTTAAAGGGTTTATGGAGTATATAAAATTGTCATACCATCATCTTAACTTTGAAGATCGTACTGCATTAATGCTTGAGTCAAGAA
>NZ_MVOM01000046.1:0-31208 GCF_002018895.1 Acinetobacter sp. MF4640
TTGCTGGAACAGTCTAAAATGTTTGTTTTGCCTGAAAGAAGATCAAGGCAATGCCCTAGAGTCGTCAAAATAAAGCCTCAAAAGTACCCAAGAAAATGCCAGTCAATTTCTTAACTGACTGGCATTACCTCTTTGGATGGGCTTTTACTTTTAACAATGTGCTTGATGAAACTCCGCAATCAAGGCAACCACCAACTCTGGCTGCTCTTTATGTGGCATATGATGTAGATCTTCTAAAATGTGCAGCTCAGCCTGTCCAGACACCCCTTCAAAAATCTGCTGAGGTTGTCCAGTACTGCCATATTCATCCAGTTCACCATGAATAATCAACGTTGGACAACACACACCATCAATCACTCTGGCCAAATTCCAATCTTGAAAAGCGGGCGATAGCCATGTTTCAGTCCATGCATCAAGCACCCACTGCGCCTTTTCTGGGTGATACCTCTCCAAACGCTCCATTTGTCCCGCTTGTTGAAAGCCAATTTTTGCTTCACTTATCCCCTTCAGTGTCAGTGCTTCAACCGCATACTGTGCAGAGATTGAAATTAATCCTTGGCAACGCTCTGGATAAGCCGCAGCAATCGCAACAGACATCCCCCCACCCACGCTATGCCCTAGAATGACAAAGTGCTGTATCGAAAAATAATCCAATACAGCTTTAAAGGTCTGTTCTGCTTCAGTGATGACAAAACTATGTGCCAAGGGCTGTGTACTCGCATCAGATAAACCAAAACCCAATCGATCATAGGCATAGACCACTCGCGCAGTCGCTTGTGCCAGTTGGGCAGGAAAATCTCGCCACAAATCCACACAACCTAATGAATCGTGCATTAAAATAATCGGAGCTACAGCGTGATCTGCTGCATCAGTGTGCCATTTTTTAGCATGAATCATGTTTGACGCAGATGGGACTTGGTAACTTTGTTCTAAGATATTCAAAATATTCCCTATTCTTTATCTTTTAAGTTTTTAAAATCATCCACCAGTCCTACAGTTTAAGAAAGTAAAAACAGAACACCCTAAAGTCATTTCCATAAAAAAGGAGCGTTACGCTCCTTTTAAAATCAGCTACTCAGCTTAAGACACCAGTTTAGGCTTCTGATTCAATGCTGCATCACGTTTAGCAAATTTCAGTACTCCATCCTCAAAAGAAGCACTTTTCAAAGTCTTACGATCCGCAAGATAATTATTGCTGACTTTCCATGGCGCATGTTTACCCTGTTTTGGCATCACATTGGCAGCACGTGCAATATAACCCGAGCTTAAACTGCCCATGACCGTATCATCCATCAGCTCTGTCGCGTCCCCTTTCGGGATCACTTCAGCCCACTGCTTTTGATCCATATAGTTGAGTAAGCGGCAAATATATTCAGCTGCAATATCCACTTTCAAGGTCCATGACGCATTAATATAACCAATAATCATCGCCATATTCGGTACATCACTGACCATCACGCCCTGATACAACATATGTTTAGAAGTATCTAACGGTTTGCCATCAATCGTTGCTTGTATACCACCCAAGATTTGAATTTCTAGACCTGTGGCTGAGACGACAATATCTGCCTCTAAATGCTGGCCAGACTTTAATTGAAGGCCCGTTTCAGTAAAACGTTCAATCTGATCTGTTTCAACACTGGCTTGGCCTGAACGAAGAATTTTAAATAAATCACCGTCTGGCACCACACATAAACGTTGATCCCAAGGATTATATTCTGGGGTGAAGTGTTTCATATCCACTTTACCTTTGAGCTGCATCTTAATCGACTGGAGCAGCAGTCGGCGTAGCAACTTCGGTTGCTTCTGCGCCAGTGCATAAATCCCACGTTGCATCCCAATATTACGTGCGCGAGTCAATTTATACGCCACATCTTCAGGCAATACTTTACGCATTTTGTCATATACAAAATCGATCGATGGCACCGAGGCAATATAGGTTGGAGAGCGTTGTAACATGGTGACATGCGCCGCTCCACCTTTGGCCATCGCAGGCACCAGTGTAATCGCTGTCGCACCACTACCAATAATGACGACTTTTTTACCTGTATAATCTAATTTTTCAGGCCAAAACTGTGGATTTACAAACTCGCCTTTAAATACTTCTTTATTTGGAAAATCAGGTTGGTAGCCTTGGTCGTAGTTATAATAGCCTGTACAGCCAAACACAAAATTTGCAATCCAGTTTTCTTTTTTGCCTTTTGCATTCTCAATCACGACCTGCCACTTTTTCTGAGCAGAATCATAATTGGCGCTAAGTACTCGATGTTTAAAATGAATTTTTTCTTTGAGTTTCTGTTCATCAATGACTTCCGCTAAATAGCCCTTAATCGAAGAACCATCTGCCAAAACGCTGGCTTGTTGCCACGGTTTAAAATTAAAACCAAAGGTCGACATATCTGAATCAGAACGAATACCTGGGTATTTAAACAAATCCCATGTTCCACCAAAGCTGTCACGACGTTCAATAATTTCAAACGAACGTTGTGGACAATGCTTGGTTAAATGTGCCGCAAGGCCAATGCCTGAAATACCTGCACCTACAATGAGCAGATCGACGTGCTTATCCATGTTATTTTTATCCTGTCTTATATTCTGTTCTTATTAAACCATAAAACTGACAATACACAATGTCAAGTTTAAGCAGATCTTTCGTAAAATATGTCACTACAGGCCAAAATACAAAGATTGTCGAACAAAAACCCATAAAAAAAGACCAGTGAAACACTGGTCTTTTTCTAAGAACAACTGAATAGTTCTACGAAATTATTTAACTTCGCGATCTACTAGTTCAACGTAAGCCATCGGCGCAGCATCACCTGCACGGAAGCCCGCTTTAAGAACACGTAGATAACCGCCGTTACGTTCTTTGTAACGAGGGCCAAGAACGGTAAATAATTTACCAACAGTTGCTGCTGAACGAGTACGAGCAAACGCTAAGCGACGGTTTGCAACAGTATCGTTTTTAGCTAAAGTGATTAAAGGCTCAGCTACACGACGTAACTCTTTTGCTTTAGGCACAGTTGTTTTGATCAACTCGTGCTCAAACAAAGAGTTAGCCATGTTTTGAAACATCGCTTTACGATGGCTGCTTGTACGGCCTAATTTCACACCACTATTACGATGACGCATGGTGATAGTCCTACTTAATTAACGGCTACGATAGGCGAAACGATCGTCCATACGGAGACTAGCTGGTGGCCAGTTCTCTAAACGCATGCCGAGTTGTAAGCCTTTTGAAGCCAGAACATCTTTGATCTCAGTAAGCGATTTTTTACCAAGGTTAGGAGTTTTGAGTAACTCAACCTCAGTGCGCTGTACAAGATCACCAATGTAGTAAATGTTTTCTGCTTTCAAACAGTTAGCAGAACGAACAGTAAGCTCTAGATCATCTACTGGACGAAGCAAAATCGGATCAACTTCTTCACGAGGTTCTTGAGCAACAGGAGCTTGATCTTTCTGAAGGTCAACAAAAATTGCAATTTGTTGTTGCAAGATTGTTGCCGCTTTGCGGATCGCTTCTTCAGGATCAACTGTACCGTTGGTCTCAAGATCAATGACCAATTTATCAAGGTCTGTACGTTGTTCTACACGAGCGTTTTCCACTGTGTAAGACACACGTTTGATTGGGCTATAAGAAGCATCTAACTGTAAGCGACCTACAGGGCGAGTTTCGCCTTCTGGGAAACGCGAGTCAGAAGTTTCATAACCACGACCTTGAGAAACTTTCAAGCGCATTTTTAATGAGCCTGAAGCACTTAAAGTACCGATCAAATGTTCAGGGTTAACCACTTCAACATTATGAGGCAAACGAAGGTCAGCGGCAGTTACGTCGCCAGGACCTTGTTTCTCTAATGTCAAATAAGCTTCATTTTGATCGAACAGCTTAATAGACAATCCTTTTAGGTTCAGCAAGAGCTCGACGATGTCCTGCTGCAAGCCTTCCAAAGTACTGTACTCGTGCTCGACACCTTCAATCTCAACTTCAACCACAGCAGCGCCAGGTAAAGAAGAAAGAAGGATGCGACGTAAAGCATTGCCCAGAGTATGACCAAAGCCACGCTCTAAGGGTTCTAGAATAACTTTTGCCGAGGTCCCGCTAACCGCTTCGACCTTGATCGCTTGCGGAGTTAGAAACTCATTTGCAGTACGCGTCATATTGCTACCTCAAGGATTATTTAGAATACAATTCTACAATCAAGCTTTCGTTGATTTCAGCAGGTAAATCTGAACGATCTGGTGCAGCTTTAAACGTACCTTCCAACTTAGAATGGTCAATTTCCATCCAAGAAGGAATACCACGTTGTGCAGCTAATTCAACTGCGTTTTTGATACGCAATTGTTGTTTAGCACCTTCATGCACAGCAATTACATCACCCGCTTTAACTTGAATAGACGCGATGTTAACACGACGGCCATTCAAAGTGATCGAGCGGTGAGATACAAGCTGACGAGCTTCTGCACGTGTAGAACCAAAACCCATGCGATAAACGACGTTATCAAGACGGCTTTCAAGCAGTTTCAACAAGTTTTCACCAGTTGCGCCTTTCACACGAGCAGCTTCTTTATAGTAATTACTAAATTGACGCTCTAAAACACCGTACATACGACGTACTTTTTGTTTTTCACGTAATTGTAGTGAGTACTCAGATTGTTTGCCACCACGCGCTCCGCCATGTTGGCCAGGAGCTTTAGCAGCTTTTTTAGTTTTGACGTCAAATGGTTTAACGCCAGATTTTAATTGCAGGTCTGTCCCTTCGCGGCGAGAGAGTTTGCATTTTGGACCAATATAACGAGCCATGAATGTTTCTCCTTACACGCGACGTTTTTTAGGTGGACGGCAACCGTTGTGCGGGATTGGCGTCACATCGGTAATGCTGTTAATTTTATAACCCACTGCACCTAAAGCACGAACCGCAGATTCACGACCAGGACCAGGACCTTTTACAAGGACGTCCAAGTTTTTCAAACCGTAGTCTAAAGCAGCTTTACCAGCAACTTCAGCAGCTACCTGAGCAGCAAACGGAGTTGATTTACGTGATCCACGGAAGCCTTGTCCACCAGAGGTAGCCCAAGCCAGTGCATTACCTTGACGATCGGTAATAGTCACAATGGTGTTATTAAAAGAAGCGTGAATGTGTGCAACACCTTCAGAGACGGTACGAGTGACCTTCTTGCGTGTGCGAGTATCTTTAGCCATCTTTTAGCTTCCAGAAATCTTATTTCTTAATAGGTTTGCGCGGACCTTTACGGGTACGTGCGTTAGTTTTGGTGCGTTGTCCACGGACAGGCAAGCTGCGACGATGACGAAGACCGCGGTAGCAGCCTAAATCCATTAAACGTTTAATGTTCATGGAAATTTCGCGACGTAAATCACCTTCGGTCGGAACCTTAGCAACTTCTGCACGAATCGCATCAAGCTGAGCGTCATCTAATTCACGGATCTTTGTAGTCGGCGCGATACCAACAGCAGCCAAGATATTCTTAGCAGTGTGGCGACCTACACCAAAGATGTACGTTAGAGAGATAACAGCATGCTTGTTATCCGGAATGTTTACACCGGCAATACGAGCCATTCAATTTTCTCCAAAAAGGCAGTTAAGACAATCAACCGCCCCACAAAAATCTTGAGGGGCGGATAATAACCTAATTAGCCTACTGAAATCAACAGGTCTTGATCAGATTAACCTTGACGCTGCTTATGACGAGGTTCTGCGCTACAAATTACGCGAATAACCCCATTACGACGGATAACTTTACAGCTACCACAAATTTTCTTTACAGAAGCTTGTACTTTCATGATGAAACCTCAAGTGCGCTTATCCCTTAGGATGAGCAGTCGTTTTTCTCATTAACGTTTGATTATCGTACTGATGCGAGGTGAGATGTGCTTGTAGCTGAGCCATAAAGTCCATCACTACCACCACAACAATAAGCAAAGATGTTCCACCTAAAGAGAATGGAATACCAAATGAGCTTTGTAAAATCATCGGCATTAAGCAAATGATGGTGATATAAATCGCGCCAATAAATGTCAAACGGTTAAGAATATGATCTAAGTAACGAGCAGTTTGCTCACCTGGACGAATACCAGGTACATAAGCCCCGCTGCGTTTCAAGTTTTCCGATACTTCTTTCGGGCTAAATACAAGCGCTGTATAAAAGTAACAGAAAAAGATAATTAACGCACCAAAGAGCACCAAATACAACGGCTGACCAGGCGAAAGCACCAATGCCAAATCTTGCAAACTACGTTTGATAATACCCGCATTCGGATCTGCACTACCCACCCATTGCCCTAAGCTCGCAGGGAACAAAAGCAATGAACTTGCGAAAATCGCAGGGATCACACCGGCCATATTAATTTTTAATGGCAAATGCGACTGTTGTGCAGTAAATACACGACGTCCTTGTTGTTTTTGAGCATAGTTTACTGGAATACGACGTTGCGCCTTCTCAATAAACACAATTGCAGCTAATACAGCCAGAGATAACACGCCAAAAATAACCAAGCCGATTAGACTGGTTTGACCATTATCTACTGATGATATTGATTGCAGAATTAAATTCGGCAAACCTGCAACAATACCGGCGAAGATGATCATGGAAATACCATTGCCCACCCCGCGTTCGGTAATTTGCTCACCTAACCACATCAAGAACATTGTACCTGCAACCAAAGAGGTTACAGCTGGTACGTAGAAAGCCAGACCTTCAGTTAAGGTAATCCCTTGACTGATCAGACCAGCACACATCCCAATTGCCTGCACGAGTGCAAGGAACAATGTACCCTGTCGCGTATATTGATTAATCTTACGCTTGCCTTGTTCGCCTTCTTTCTTTAAAGCTTCCAGCGAAGGAATAACTGTAGACATTAACTGCACGATAATCGATGCAGAAATGTACGGCATAATCCCAAGAGCAAGAATGGACATACGCTCTAATGCACCACCCGAAAACATGTTAAACAAACCAAGGATCGTGCCTTGGTTTGCATTAAAAAGATTTTCAAGTGCAGCATTATTAATGCCTGGTACTGGAATATGTGCTCCTAGTCGAAAAACCAATAATGCACCGATGAGAAACATCATGCGGCGAATAATTTCACGGTATTTCACATGAAATGGCTGGCCTTTCATCATATTGACATGACCTGAAGAACTAGGAGACAT
Organism: Acinetobacter sp. MF4640; assembly: GCF_002018895.1. Classification (NCBI taxonomy): domain Bacteria; kingdom Pseudomonadati; phylum Pseudomonadota; class Gammaproteobacteria; order Moraxellales; family Moraxellaceae; genus Acinetobacter; species Acinetobacter sp. MF4640. Next base: position 7,173 of record NZ_MVOM01000046.1, read on the forward strand.
AGACACTAGCGATTACTCCTCGACTTTACCGCCAGCAGCTTCAACAGCAGCTTTAGCGCCTTTAGTCACAGCAACACCTTGAACAGTGAATGCACGAGTAATTTCACCAGAAAGTACGATACGAGCACGTAACATATCTTTACGTACAACGTTTGCAGCTTTTAAAGTTTCTAGGCTAACGATGTCGCCTTCCACTTTAGCAAGCTCAGATAAACGTACTTCAGCAGTTTTCAAAGCGATTTGGCTAGTGAAACCGAATTTAGGTAAACGACGATATAACGCAGTTTGACCACCTTCAAAGCCTGGACGAGTACCACCGCTCTTACGTGAATTCTGACCTTTGACACCACGGCCACCAGTCTTACCAACGCCAGAACCGATACCACGGCCTAGACGACGATTTTCACGTTTTGCACCTTCAGCAGGTGCAAGCTCATTTAAACGCAGAGTCATGGCTTATTCCTCTACACTAACCATATAGTAGACTTGGTTGATCATACCACGGTTAGAAGGCGTATCTTGCACTTCTACAGTATGACCAATACGACGCAGACCTAAACCTTGTAGGCTAAGCTTGTGATTTTTCAAGCGATGCGCAGAAGATTTAGTCTGGGTAACTTTAATCGTTTTCATGATTGATTACCCTTGAATTTGTTCTACTGTAAGACCACGTTTCGCAGCAACCTTCTCAGGAGAAGTCATATCACGCAGACCGTTAAAAGTCGCGTTTACTACGTTTGCAGCGTTAGTAGAACCATAACATTTTGTTAATACGTTACGTACGCCCACAGCTTCTAGAACTGCACGCATAGCACCACCAGCGATTACACCAGTACCTTCAGAAGCAGGCTGCATGTAAACACGGCTTGCACCGTGACGCGCGTTAATAGGGTGCTGTACAGTACCGTTAACAAGGTCAACAGTAATCATGTTGCGACGAGCAGCTTCAAGTGCTTTAGAAATAGCAGCTGGAACTTCACGTGCTTTACCACGACCAAAACCTACACGACCATTACCATCACCAACCACAGTCAATGCTGTGAAAGAGAAGATACGACCACCCTTAACAACTTTGGCTACACGATCAACGGCAACCAGCTTTTCAACAAGACCTTCGTTTTGTTCAACTTTAGCCATGATTAGAACTCCAAGCCGTTTTCACGAGCAGCATCAGCCAAGGCTTTGATACGACCATGATATTTGAAACCAGAACGGTCAAATGCAACTTTAGTAACACCAGCTGCTTTAGCGCGTTCTGCGATTAAAGCACCTACTTTAGTAGCTGCTTCAACGTTACCAGTTGTACCAGCACGTAAAGTAGCATCTAAAGTTGAAGCTTGCGCTAAAACTTTGCCACCATCTGCTGAAATAACTTGAGCGTAGATGTGACGCGGAGTGCGGTTTACACACAAACGAGTCGCACCCAACGCACGGATGTGCAAGCGTGTGCTTTTCGCACGACGCAAACGGGATTGTTTCTTTTCGTTCATAAGAACCTCGCGCCTTATTTCTTCTTAGCTTCTTTACGAAGTACAACTTCGTCAGAATAACGAACACCTTTACCTTTATAAGGCTCTGGTGGACGGTAACCACGGATATCTGCAGCAACCTGACCTAAACGTGCTTTATCAGCAGATTTAAGAACAATTTCAGTTGCTGTAGGAGTTTCAGCAGTTACACCTTCAGGAAGCGTATAGTCGATCGGGTGAGAGAAACCAAGGTTAAGGTTAACAATGTTACCTTTAACCGCAGCTTTATAACCAACACCGATAAGTTGTAACTTACGTTCAAAGCCTTCGCTCACACCTTTTACAAGGTTGTTAAGCACAGCGCGAGCAGTACCAGCTTGCATCCAAGCGTCTTTCGACTCAGCTTTTGGAGCAATCGCTAAAATACCGTCTTCCTGTTTAAGCTCGACCAGCGCATGCAGGGTGAAAGACAAAGTACCTTTGCTACCTTTCACTTCGACCTGCCGGCCGTTCTGAGTAACTGTTACACCGTTAGGTACAGTTACTGGGGCTTTAGCCACACGAGACATGAGGAATCACCTATTAAGAAACAAAAGCAATAACTTCACCACCGATACCTGCAGCACGTGCAGCGCGATCAGTCATGATGCCTTTGCTTGTAGAAACAATTGCAATACCTAAACCTTGCTTAACGCTCGGAAGTGCATCTTTACCGCGATACTGACGTAGACCTGGACGGCTTACGCGTTTCACAGTTTCGATAACTGGTTTGCCTTCGAAATACTTTAAAGTCAAAGTAAGAGTTGCTTTGCCTTCAGCATCCGCAACTTCTACGTTTGAAATGTAACCTTCTTGTTGAAGAACGTTTGCAATAGCAACCTTCAACTTAGAGTTAGGCATAGAAACTGTTTGTTTCTTTGCCATTTGCGCGTTACGAACACGAGTTAACATGTCGGCAACGGTATCTTGCATACTCATCTATAGCGCTCCTTACCAGCTTGCCTTAACAACGCCCGGTACATCACCTTGCATTACTGTATCGCGTAATTTGTTACGGCTTAAACCGAACTTACGGAAGTAACCATGAGGACGACCAGTTAAACCACAACGGTTACGTAAACGTACTGGAGACGCATTACGTGGTAATGCTTGGAATTTCATCATCGCTTCGAAACGCTCTTCGTCGCTAGCATTTACGTTTGCAATAACAGCTTTTAATTCAGCACGTTTTGCAGCGTATTTAGCAACAGTAGCTTCGCGTTTCAATTCGCGATTAATCATACTTTTCTTAGCCATATCGACCTCTTATTTGAACGGGAAGCCGAATGCACGCATAAGCGCACGGCCTTCGTCATCGGTGCGAGCAGTCGTAGTGATGGTAATATCCATACCACGAATACGATCAATCTTATCAAAATCGATTTCAGGGAACATGATTTGTTCCTTAAGACCCATTGAGTAGTTGCCGCGACCGTCAAATGATTTCGCAGAGAAACCACGGAAGTCACGGATACGAGGGATCGCAATCGAGATTAGACGGTCTAAGAATTCGTACATACGTTCGCCGCGTAAAGTAACTTTACAACCAATCGGCCAACCATCACGGATTTTGAAACCAGCGATTGATTTGCGAGCTAAAGTAAGAACTGGTTTTTGACCAGCGATAGCTTGCATATCAGCAAGAGCACCATCAAGGAGTTTTTTGTCAGCAGCAGCTGCGCCAACACCCATGTTGATCGTGATTTTAGTAATGCGAGGAATATCCATCACATTTTTAACGGCTAAAGTCTCTTGTAATTGAGCCTTAAGTTCGTCGTTGTAACGCGTTTTAAGTCTGGCCATTGCCTTTTCAACCTATTACTTCGCTACCGCCACTGATTCACCATTTGACTTGTAAACGCGAGTTTTCACGCCTTCAGTCACTTGGTAACCAACACGGTCAGCCTTTTGGGTTGTAGCATTAAAAATTGCCACGTTAGAGATATGAAGCGAAGCTTCTTGTGTAACTACAGCGCCTTCAGCACCTGTTGCACGGTTCGGCTTTTGATGCTTCTTAACCAAGTTAAGGCCTTCAACCATAACACGGTCATTTGAAACAGACAGAACAGTACCCTGTTTGCCTTTTTCTTTACCTGCGATCACAATAACTTGATCGCCTTTTTTAATCTTAGCCATGATTGCCTCTTATAGAACTTCAGGAGCCAGTGAAATAATTTTCATGAACTGTTCAGTACGAAGTTCACGAGTCACTGGTCCGAAAATACGAGTTGCAATCGGCGCTTTGTTGTTGTTCAAAATAACAGCAGCGTTATCGTCGAAACGAATCACTGAACCGTCTGGACGACGGATACCGAATTTTGTACGAACCACAACAGCATTCATCACGTCACCTTTTTTAACACGTGCGCGTGGAATAGCTTCTTTTACAGTAACTTTAATAATGTCGCCAACAGAAGCATAACGACGGTGTGAACCACCAAGTACTTTAATACATTGTACGCGGCGAGCACCACTATTGTCTGCTACGTCTAGCATACTTTCGGTTTGAATCATTGCCCTACTCCAAAACCGAGCATCACCGGTCACAATTTCGAAAGGCTCAAAGAGTACTCGAAATTAACCGATGATGCAACAGATACGTCTAATTACTCAGCAGCAGCTTCAACAACTTCAACTAGAGTCCAAGACTTAGTTTTAGAAATTGGGCGGCTTTCTTTGATAGTCACAACGTCGCCAGTTTTAGCTGTGTTGTTCTCATCGTGAGCATGTAATTTAGTTGAACGGCGGATTGATTTGCCATACAACGGGTGTTGAACGCGGCGTTCGATAAGTACAACAATAGACTTGTCCATTTTGTCGCTTACTACTTTGCCGGTTAACGTGCGAACTGTTTGTTCACTCATTGTCCGTTCCCCTGTTTTTCGGTAAGGAGTGTCTTAATACGAGCAATTGTCTTACGAGTAAGTGCAACTTCGTGCGATTTACCCAATTGACCAGTTGCTTTTGCCATACGAAGACGGAATTGGTTAAGCTGTTGCTCATCAAGCAAAGCTGTCAACTCTTCTACCGACTTTTCACGTAGATCTTTAGTTTTCATTACATTACCGTCCGAGTCACGATAGTGGTTTTAAACGGAAGTTTAGCAGCTGCAAGCGTAAACGCTTCGCGAGCCAATTCTTCGTTAACACCATCAATTTCGTACAAGACTTTACCTGGTTTGATTTGACAAACCCAGTATTCCACAGAACCTTTACCTTTACCCATACGCACTTCAAGAGGCTTAGAAGTAATCGGCTTGTCTGGGAAAACACGGATAAAGATCTTACCACCACGTTTAATACGACGGCTGATTGTACGACGCGCTGCTTCAATTTGACGAGCAGTCATTTGACCACGCTCAACAGATTTAAGTGCGATTGTACCAAAAGATACCGAGCTACCGCGGTGAGCTAGACCAGTGTTACGGCCTTTCTGCACTTTACGGAATTTAGTACGTTTAGGTTGTAACATGGATTATTCTCCTTTTTCAGCAGAACGATCATTGCGACGACCACGACGCTCTTGACCTTCACCACGACCACGACCGCGTTTAGCTGGACGCTCTTCAGCTGGAGCTGGGTTCATGACTTGTTTCATGCCACCCAAGATCTCACCACGGAAGATCCAAACTTTAACACCAATCGTACCGTAAGTCGTTTCAGCACGCATAGTTGAATAATCGATGTCTGCACGAAGTGTATGCAAAGGTACGCGACCTTCACGATACCACTCAGTACGAGCAATCTCAGCACCACCTAAACGGCCTGATACTTCAACTTTGATACCTTTAGCACCAGCACGCATTGTGTTTTGAACCGCACGCTTCATAGCACGACGGAACATTACACGTTTTTCTAATTGAGAAGCGATAGCTTCAGCAACTAAACGAGCGTCTAAGTCTGGGCGATCGATTTCATTGATGCTAACTTGCGCTGGAATACCCATAATTTGAGTAAGTTCACGCTGTAGTTTCTCAATGTCTTCGCCTTTTTTACCGATAACGATACCAGGACGTGCAGTGCTAATAGTTACTTTAGCAGCGCCCGTAGGACGTTCGATAAGAATATTGCTGATCATTGCATTCTTAAGTTTTTTAGTTAAAAACTCACGAACTTGAAGATCTTTAAGCAAGTATTCAGCGTATTGTTTCGGACTCGCATACCAGTTGGCGTTATGACGTTTTACAACACCAAGGCGGATACCGATTGGATGAACCTTCTGACCCATATCAAACCCCTACCTTAACGGTAATGTGACAAGTACGCTTAGTAATACGATCTGCACGGCCTTTAGCACGTGGCATAATACGTTTAAGGCTAGTGCCTTCATCAACGTAAATCGTAGTAACCTTAAGGTCGTCTACATCTAAACTGTTATTGTGTTCAGCGTTTGCAATTGCAGATTCCAATGCTTTTTTAACCAAAACTGCAGCTTTTTTGTTGCTGAAGTTGAGAATATTAAGCGCGTGAGCAACAGATTTGCCACGGATTAGGTCTGCAACCAAACGAGTTTTTTGTGCCGAGATAGCGGCACCGCGTAATTTAGCAGTAACTTCCATCATAGCACCTTAACGTTTAGATTTCTTGTCAACACCGTGACCACGATAGGTACGAGTTGGCGCGAATTCACCAAGTTTGTGACCAACCATATGTTCAGATACGATCACTGGAACATGGTTACGGCCATTATGTACAGAAATTGTTAAACCAACAAAATCTGGGAGGATCATCGAACGACGCGACCAAGTTTTGATCGGCTTACGGTTATTAGCCGCGATAGCCGCTTCAACCTTAGCGAACAAGTGCGCATCGACGAATGGGCCTTTTTTCAGAGAACGAGGCATTGTCAGATTCCTTTACTTGTTACTTAACGCGACGGTCGCGAATAATCATCTTAGTCGTACGCTTATTGGTACGTGTCTTGTACCCTTTAGCTTTTTGACCCCATGGGCTTACAGGTTGAATACCTTTGCTACGACCTTCACCACCACCGTGCGGGTGATCTACTGGGTTCATCGCCATACCACGAACGGTAGGACGAACGCCACGCCAGCGTGCTGCACCTGCTTTACCAAGTGAACGAAGGTTGCTTTCTTGGTTAGAAACTTCACCAAGAACTGCACGGCACTCAACGTGAATTTTACGCATTTCACCAGAACGTAAACGAACGATAGCGTAAGAACCGTCACGACCCAACAACTGAACTGAAGTACCAGCAGAACGAGCTAATTGCGCGCCTTTACCGATTTTAAGTTCGATGTTGTGAAGAGTAGAACCGATAGGCATGTTGCGAAGCGGTAAACAGTTACCTGGACGAATTGGAGCATCGTTACCAGATTGAACTTTATCGCCAGCGCGAAGGCCTTTAGGCGCGATGATGTAGCGACGCTCACCATCAGCATACAATACTAGTGCAATGTGTGCTGTACGGTTAGGATCGTATTCAATACGCTCTACAGTTGCAGGAATACCATCTTTGTTACGTTTAAAGTCAACTAGACGGTAGTGCTGCTTATGACCGCCACCAACGTGACGAGTCGTGATGTGACCGTTGTTATTACGACCACCAGTACGTTTTTTAGCTTCAACCAACGGAGCATAAGGCGCACCTTTGTGAAGATGGTCGTGAACGACTTTCTCTACAAAGCGACGTCCAGGAGACGTTGGCTTACATTTTTGAATTGGCATAATTCTCGTCCTTATTCCGCTGCGCTTTCAGCGGTATCGCCCAAGTCAGCCATTTCAACATCTTGGCCAGCTTTCAGGGTGACGTATGCTTTTTTAACATCAGAACGACGTCCTAATGTTTTACCAAAGCGTTTAGTCTTACCTTTAGTGATCGTTGTGTTAACTTTAACAACTTGAACACCAAACAATTGCTCAACAGCTTTTTTGATTTCAAGTTTGTTTGCATCAAGTGCAACTTTGAAAACTTGAACACCAGCAGTTTCGCCTAAAACTTGTGCTTTTTCTGAGAATACAGGTCCTTGTAGGACTTGATAGATACGTTCGTTGTTCATCCGAGTTCTACCTCAATTTTCTTAGCAGCAGCTACAGACATAACAACTTTATCGAACGCAATCAAGCTAACAGGATCGATAGCAACAGCATCAACCACATCAACGTGTGGAATGTTGCGCGCTGCAAGGTATAGATTCTCATCTACAGATTCTGTAACGATCAATGCACGAGTAGCATTCAAGTCGTTAAGTTTTGCAAGCAACTCTTTAGTTTTTGGAGCAGCAACAGCAAACTCTTCAACCAATACAAGACGATCTTGGCGAACAAGTTCAGCTAAGATACATTGCATTGCACCGCGATACATTTTGCGGTTAACTTTTTGAGACCAATCTTGTGGGCGTGCAGCAAAAGTCTTACCACCACCTACCCAGATTGGGCTACGAATAGAACCAGCACGAGCGCGACCAGTACCTTTTTGACGGAATGGCTTTTTGCCACCGCCAGAAACGTCTGCACGTGATTTCTGAGCTTTTGAACCTTGACGGCCACCAGCTAAATAAGCTGTAACAACCTGGTGTACAAGAGCTTCATTGAATTCACGACCGAACGCAACTTCTGATAATTCAACAGCAGAGCCGGAAACAGTATTTAAATTCACGTTATTTCCCCTCAGGCCTTGATCGTAGGACGAACAGTTACGTCACCACCAGTAGCGCCAGGAATTGCACCTTTCACTACTAAAACTGAACGTTCTGCGTCGATAGATACAATTTCTAGACCCTGTACAGTTACGCGTTCAGCACCTAAATGGCCAGCCATTTTTTTGCCTTTGAATACGCGACCAGGAGTCTGGTTTTGACCTGTAGAACCCAGAACACGGTGAGAAAGTGAGTTACCGTGAGTAGCATCTTGCGTACGGAAGTTCCAACGCTTAACACCACCTTGGAAACCTTTACCTTTCGACTGACCAGTTACGTCAACAACTTGACCAACTGTGAACATGTCTACACCGATAGTTCCACCAACTTCACGACCTTCAAGATCAGCTTCTGTTGCACGGAATTCTTGAACTAGACGACCAGCAGCAACACCCGCTTTCGCGAAGTGACCTTTCTGAGCGTTAGTTACGCGAGATTCGCGACGTTCACCAGTAGTGATTTGAATCGCTTGATAACCATCAGTTTCAAGCGTTTTGATTTGAGTGATGCGGTTAGGATCAACCTCAATCACTGTAACAGGCACAGAAACACCAGCATCTGTAAAGATACGTGTCATACCGCACTTGCGACCGACTAAACCAATAGCCATGTGCATAAACCTCTAAAAAAGCGGCCTAATTAACTTAGAGCGTTAATTAACCCGAAAGCCTTAACCCAATGCGATCTGAACATCAACACCAGCTGCAAGATCTAACTTCATCAATGCATCTACAGTTTTGTCTGTAGGTTGAACGATGTCGATCAAACGTTTATAAGTGCGGATCTCGTATTGGTCACGCGCATCTTTGTTAACGTGTGGTGATGTTAAAACGTTAAAACGTTCAATGCGTGTAGGCATTGGAATTGGACCACAAACTTGTGCGCCAGTACGTTTTGCTGTTTCTACGATTTCTTGAGCTGATTGATCAATTAAACGGTGATCAAAAGACTTCAAACGGATACGAATTCTCTGGTTAGACATACCAGTAAACTCCAAGCCAAATATATAAAGAATCACTCCTGACGCATCTCACCCCACTAAAAGGTAAGTGTCAAGAGCAGTGAAATATCACTAAGGTCATGATCGATGCCACGACTGTCACGATGTTAACTACTTTATTCGCAGTTAACCCCCTTTCATTAAAGGGTCGCTCATTATAGCCATTGTTTAATGCATAAGCAAATCCATTTTTGATTTTTTACAATATATTCAATTTGTTTGGATTATCAGTAGCTTAAAAAAGCATCAATAGACTGTTTGCCGCAACACATAATCAATTGCACTATTAAGAATTTGATTTCCCTCAATAAAATTTAATTTTGGCGATTTTTTCAATTCGGTTTCAGTTGCCACGTATTGCCCCGAAAACTTATTCAGCTCGTCATCATTTTCTAAAAAGAGTGCCAAGGTTTCTGGCACGATCTCTGGGTGAAATTGAAAACCCAATACATTCTTTCCAATTTGGTACATTTGATTACGACACACGGTATTTTCAGCCAAATGTACAGCACCTTTTGGAATTTCAAAGGTCTCGCTATGCCATTGCATTACATTAAACTGTTCAGGCAATTCAAAGCATTCTGTTGGGACGTGCTGGATTTTACGTACTGTCGCCCAACCCAACTCCTGTTGTTCATTGCGACTGACCGCAGCACCGAGCGCATTGGCAATCAATTGCCCACCCAAGCATAAACCAATCGCGGGTTTTCCTGCGGCCAAGTAACGTCTTAACCAACGCTTCTCGATCTTTAACCATGGAAAATTCACTTCATCATTCACACTCATGGTGCCCCCCATAATGATGAGTAAGTCAACATCCTCAACACTCGGTAAAGCTTCTATCTCTAAGGCTTGATCTATAGGTAAAGCAAAAAACTCTGTTGCACTGATTACAGCACCTTGTTGTTTTAAATATGTATAGCAACTGCCGAACCCTTCACCAGCAATATGCTGAAAATAATGTACTTTTAAATGCGACGTCATGCGCTTATGCCTTCTTTTTACTATCCTTATCGATGATTTAGCAAAATTGAAGCCAACTTTTTATTTTGTTTACCTTTATTCACATTTGTTCAATTTTCTCGCCTATTTAGAAACTTTCTCTTAAGCTAAAAACAATTTATCGCTTTATGATGAGTCGATTCGTGAAAAAAAAACCGCAAACCGCATTGGTTCATGCACCAAGACAAGCGCCTCAGTACATTTCAACGGTCCAACCTCCCCTGTATCGTGCATCGACGATTATTTTTAAAGATACCAATGCACTGTTTAATCGCCATTGGACCGATGACTATGACTATAGTTATGGTACCCATGGCACCCCCACCACATTTACATTGGGCGATAACATTGCACAAATTGAGGGTGGAAAGTACTGCCTACTCGCACCAAGTGGTTTATCTGCCATTAACCTAGTGAACTCATGTTTTTTAAGTCATGGTGATGAAGTTTGGGTAGCGGATAATATTTACGGGCCAAACATGGAGCATCTTCGTAATCTAGAAAAACGCTATGGCATTGATGTTCGTGTTTATAACCCTATTGATGTGTCTTCTTTCCAACCGACGGAAAAAGCTAAACTGATTTGGCTAGAAGCCGCAGGGTCGGTCACACTGGAGTTTCCAGATTTGGTCGGACTGGTGAAAAAGGCACAAACGCATCATGTGCTCACTGCTTTAGACAATACGTGGGGCGCAGGTCTTGCCTTTAATGCTTTTGATTTTAGTGATGCGCACTTAAGTGTAGATGTGACGGTACATGCTTTGACCAAATACCCAAGTGGCGGCGGAGACATTTTAATGGGCTCAGTCGTGACACGCGAGCGAGCTTTACATCATCAACTCTTTCGCACGCATGCCATTCAAGGCATTAGCGTCTCTGGGGATGATGTTGCTCAAGTCCAACGCAGTCTAGCATCAATGCGCATTCGTTATGCCGCACAGTCTGAAAGTGCGCTGCAACTCCTAGCATGGCTAAAACAACAACCGGAATTTGTGCAGGTCTTACACCCTGCTGACTCGAGTGCTGCGGGTCATTCATATTGGAAAGACATTTGTGTCGATCAACACAGTGCAGGTTTGGTCAGTGTCATTTTCAAGCCCGAATTTGATCTGCAGGATATTCGTCAATTTTGTGATGCCCTATCACTCTTCAAACTCGGCTTTAGTTGGGGCGGTCCTGTCAGTTTGGTGATGCTGTATGACCTCAAAGACATGCGTACACTTGAGCATACACATTTACAACAAGGTTTATTGGTTCGCTTTTGTATAGGACTAGAACATCCTGCCGATTTAATTCAAGATATAGAAAACGCACTAAAACAACTGAATAACCATCACAAAAAAATTGAATAGGAAGAAGTATGAGCACCCCGATCATCATTGCCAAGAAAACCACGAATACCCAACAAGATGTTGTTCTACACTCGAAGTTTGCCAACCGTCATGGCTTAATTGCAGGGGCAACAGGGACAGGTAAAACTGTAACCCTGAAGGTGTTGGCTGAAAGTTTTTCCAGACTCGGGGTGCCCGTATTTTTAGCCGATGCCAAAGGTGATGTTTCCAGCTTAGCGCAGGCAGGTGCATCCAACCCCAAATTTGATGAGCGCATTAAAAGTTTAGGCATCAACAGCATTCCCTTTGCTGCATCCCCCGTGGTGTTTTGGGATTTATTTGCTGAACAAGGTCATCCTATTCGTACCACGATTACCGAAATTGGCCCGCTGTTGCTGGCACGTATGCTGAATTTGAATGACACCCAAGAAGGGGTACTTTCTGCGGTATTTCGTATTGCAGATGATCAAGGCATGCTACTGATCGACTTTAAAGACTTAAAAGCCATGATTGGTTATGTCAGTGAACATGCCGCAGAGTTTAAAGCCGAATATGGCAACCTATCTCCTGCCAGCCTTGGTGCGATTCAACGGAATTTATTGGCACTGGCCGATCAAGGCGGTGATCAATTTTTCGGAGAGCCCAGCTTAAATATTCTCGACTTTATTCAGACCGACAGTAATGGTTATGGCTATATCAATATCTTAGCCGCAGACAAGCTCATGAATACCCCAAAGCTCTATGCCACTTTTCTGCTCTGGATGCTTTCAGAACTGTTTGAACAGCTGCCTGAGGTTGGCGATATGGACAAGCCCAAGCTGGTGTTCTTCTTTGATGAAGCGCATTTACTGTTTGATAATGCCAGTGCAGCGCTGCAAGAAAAAATTGAACAAGTGGTGCGCCTGATCCGCTCCAAAGGGGTGGGTATTTACTTTGTCACGCAAAACCCACTGGATTTGCCTGAAAGCGTGTTAGGGCAGCTCGGAAATCGCGTACAACATGCCTTACGTGCCTTTACCCCGAAAGATCAAAAAGCAGTTAAAACAGCTGCAGACACCTTCCGTGCCAATCCTGAATTTAAAGTTGAGCAAGCCATCACTGAACTAGCTGTGGGTGAAGCTTTAATTAGTTGCCTAGATGAACAAGGCACGCCGCAAGTCGTAGAGCGTGCATGGGTGATGCCACCCTATTCGTCTTTCACTCCGATTAGCCCAGAGCAACGTCAAGCCTTTATTTCACAAAGTATCGTGGCAGGCATTTATGAAAAAAGCCTAGACCGTGAAAGCGCTTTTGAACTTCTACAAAATAAAGTGGTTGAACGCCAACAACAAGCTGTACAGATAGAGCAAGAGAAACAACAAACCAAAGAACAAGAGGCGCTAGCGAAACAGAAGGCCAAAGAAGCTGAAACACTAGCGAAGCAACAAGCACGTGAGCAAGAGCGGATTGCGAAAGAACAGCAGAAAGAAGCTGAACGTGAAGCAAAACAGCGTGAGAAGCTAATTCAAGACACAGTAGGAACGTTCGCCAAAAGCGCCGCACGTAGTCTCGGGGGCAGTACGGGACAAAAAATCGTCCGTGGTTTACTCGGCTCATTGTTTGGTCGTAAGTGATCTACTTTTTAAATCTAAAAATCAAAATTTATGGGATATTCATATATCCCATATAAAAGTTAAGCTTTTCTTTAAAGATGTATTTACATTACATCCTTAAAGGTATATTTTAAATACATCTTATAAATGATAGCCAAGAGAGATCAAACATGACTCCGCAGCAAATTGAACTTGTAAAAGCAACTGTTCCTGTCCTTCGTGAAAATGGTGTCGCACTCACAGGTTATTTTTATAACCGCATGTTAGGCAACAATCCTAATTTAAAAGAAACCTTTAATATGGGGCATCAACGCAGTGGTGCTCAAGCCCAAGCTTTGGCGGGTGCTGTGTTGGCCTATGCAGAAAACATTGAAGATCCTTCAGTATTACTCCCTGTGGTTGAGCTGATTGCCCACAAACATGTCAGCTTGAATATTCAAGCACCCGACTACAATATTGTTGGGGAAAACCTCCTCCATTCGATTAGTGAAGTTTTAAGTATTTCAATGGAGGATCCATTGATTGATGCTTGGGCTGCGGCGTATGGTCAATTGGCTGATTTATTCATTAGCACTGAAAAAGCGATTTATGAGCAACATCAACAAACCAAAGGGAGCTGGTTAGGCTGGCGCAACTTTAAAATTGCGAAAAAAGTGGTTGAAAGCGATGAAATCACTTCTTTCTATCTTGCCCCTGTGGACGGTGGTGATTTACCAAAATATGAAGCAGGTCAGTATATTTCAGTACGTGTATTTGTTGAGGAACTTGGTCTAAAACAACCTCGCCAATACACCCTTTCAACTAGCCCTCAAGCTGACTATTTACGTATCTCGGTCAAACGCGAAGATGAAAAAGGCGATTTGGCAGGAGGCTGGGTGTCAAATACCCTGCATGGTTTAGCCGAAGGTGCTGAAATTGAAGTGTCTGCACCAACAGGTAACTTCTACCTGATTGACCCAAATAAACGCAATGTCTTTATTAGTGGTGGTGTAGGCCTCACGCCAATGGTGGCGATGCTGAATCAATTGGTGACTTTGGATATGCCAGAGCCTGTGACTTTTGTGCACGCCTGCCGTAGCAAACAAGTGCATGCCATGAAACAACATATTCATGACTTAAAAGCCAAATATCCACGTTTAAGTACCTTTACTGCATATGAGTTCCCACATCAAAGTGATGTTTTGGGTCAAGATTATGATGCGAAGGGTCGCCTTGATTTGAGTACCATTGATAGCGCAATTTTACCTGTTCAAGCAGACTACTACTTATGCGGCCCAATGCCATTTATGGCAGAACAACAAAAAGCCCTGATTGCCCGTGGTGTTCCTGCCGAAAATATTCACAGTGAAGCTTTTGGTACAGGTGGTGTTCACCACTAACCCATGCCATCGGCATAAAATAGAGAGGGTTAGTCAGGTTATGCTAGACTAGCCCTTTGTTTTTTTTGCTTATCAACGATCAGTACCCTCATGCAGCTCAATAAATTTACCGATTATGCTTTGCGAATTCTGATGTATGTTTCACAGCCGAAAGCGCTGCCGCATACCATCGCAGAACTGGCACAAGCACTACAAGTGTCTGAAAACCACTTGATGAAAATCGTACACTTTATGGCGAAACAGCAGTGGATTATTACTGCACGCGGTCGTGGCGGTGGGATTCGGCTCAATCCAGAAACCCTCCATTTAAGACTGGGCGAGATTGTACGGATCTTGCAAGCGGATCAGAACATTGTGGAATGTAACACCCCGCCTTGCGTACTCCGTTCGAATTGCGGACTCAAAGGGATCTTAGATCAAGCGTTGGATCAGTTCTATCACAGCTTAGACCAATATACCTTAGCAGATGTACTGGGTACTGAAGCTCAGAATAAATTCACGACCCACTCGCCGATTAACCTGATCAATCTTGCTGATTAAGGTCTTTTACTGACAAGATTGCGGACTTTACGCTGCAAAGGTCGATTGCCTGCTCGACTTCCATTATAATGGCTGATTGTAGATCATAAATTGAAGTTGAGTTATGCACCACAGCCGAGGAAAATCCAAAAACAGTAAAATTGCTGCTGCCCCAAAGCAAAAAATTAGCTATGAAAAAAAGGTAGATTCTGCAGTTACTGAATATGCTGTGCGCGCTCTCAACTGGCTGCGTAAAGCAGAGTTTTTAATGAGTGCTCCGAAGCTCAACCTGTGTGTAGAAGATACAGGCTATGAAATTGCTTTTGCGGGTCGTTCAAATGCAGGTAAGTCTAGTGCTATCAATGCCTTAACCAACCAAAAGCAATTGGCTCGTGCCTCGAAAAGACCGGGTCGTACGCAGATGATTAACTTTTTCAGTCTGGGTAATCCTGACCAACGTCTCGTCGACTTACCCGGTTATGGTTATGCAGCCGTGCCTGAAGCGATGAAAATCGTGTGGCAAAAAGAGTTAGAAAATTACCTGATTCAGCGTAAAAGCTTACAAGGCTTAGTATTGTTGATGGATATTCGTCATCCACTACAGCACTTTGACGTGATGATGTTGGAATGGGCTTATTCACGTAAATTGTTTGTACATGTGCTACTGACCAAGTCCGACAAACTCAACCGTGGCCCTGCCTCTAAGGCATTGCAAGAAGTTAAAGCCCAATTGAAAAAGATGAAACTTGATTTCTCAATTCAATTGTTCTCTTCCCTCAATAAACAAGGCCTAGAAGAACTGGCAAGTGTGATGGGCGGACGACTGAATTTTACTTTAGACCAAGCCCAACACTTTGACTTAAACAGTATTCCAGATGCGACGGCAGATGAGCTGGATACAGAAGACTTCGATGAAGATCCTGAAGCCGTTATGGATCTTGATGCTGAAGACGATGTGGAAACCAAACCACAGCCTGAGGCTTAAGTTTTAAACGCCAACCTAAAAAAGCATCATCTATTGCTGTATCTGTGTCCCCTATTGCTAATCGCAATCGGGGACTTTTTTTATACTGACTTTATTCAGCTCGTGAAAAAATTCAACACATATAAAAATAGGTCAGCATATGAAATTATGGTCTCGATTGAAAAAAAACAAAATTCGTTCCTCTATTGCCTACACAATTAAGCCCCGCAAAGTTAAATTTGAGTGGCAAGACAGTCCGATTGATTGGATTCCCAACCAACCTTTTGCCAGCTATTTCATCAATGAAATTAATATGATCCTGCCCGCAGGTGAGTTCTGGTTCTGCCGCCTCTATAACAAAGTCTTACCACAAATTAGCGATGAAAAACTGAAGCAAGATGTACAAGCCTTTATCCGCCAAGAAGCCATGCATGCGCAGGCACACAACTCAGCCAATAAAGAGTATCTCAGCCAAAGAAAGATTGATGTCTCCCGTAATCTAGAGTTGATGGATTTCTTATTTGGAAAATTACTGGCCGATAAACCACTAGATCTCACTGTACCTAAAGCACTTGAGCACCAGTGGGATCTGTTTCGACTCGATATTATTGCCACGGTGGAACACATGACCTGTGTCCTTGGAAAATATGCACTGGACAACACCGAATGGGAGAAAATGGGCGCTGACCCTGCGATGTTAGACTTGATCAAATGGCACGGCGCAGAAGAAATTGAACACCGTACCGTCGCATTTGATTTGTACCGACATTTAGGCGGGGGTTATATTGCGCGCTATTATTTGAGTCTGGTGGTGATTGCTGCCGTTCTGGGCTTATGGGTCGATGGTGCAGCTCATATTATGAAACAAGATGACCGCTTTAAGTCGATTCAACCCAGTCTGTTTAAACCTTGGATTTGGCGTGAGTGGCTGTCTATTTCTAAACGGAATCATCAAGTTTTACCAAGTCCGTTATGGCTCATCTCACAGCAATTTGGCTATTTAGTGCCGTGGTATGACCCTGTACACGAAGCCAAGACAGAAGATGCGATTGCCTACTTAGACCAATCCCCAGCGGCTAAACGTGCCATGCTCAAAGTCGCTTAAATCCTAAAATAAAAAAAGCAGCTTAATAGCTGCTTTTTTATTTTAGAGCAAAACTTAAGACGGATTCGATAAATTGGGCAAAGGTGCATCCAGATCCTGGGTATGTCGATCCACCACCACACTAATCATCATGTCACCTTGTACATTCACCACAGTACGCACGGTATCCAGTAAGCGATCAATCGGTAATAAAATCGCAATCGCTTCAGCAGGAAGCCCGACAGACTGCAATACCATAATCATAGTGACCATGCCTGCACTCGGAATCCCTGGAGCACCTAAAGAAGCAATCATCGCCGTCAGACACACCACCAGCTGCTGACTCAAGGTCAAATCGAGTCCCATCAAGTTGGCAATAAACAAAGCCGCCGCTGCCTCATACAGCGCAGTACCATCCATATTGAGCTGCGTCCCCAACGGAATCACAAAGCCTGCCGTTTGCGGACGTACACCAAGATTTTCTTGCGCACACTTGAGGGATAAAGGCATAGTTGCCGAGCTTGAACTGGTGGCAAAAGCCGTAATCAACGCCACACGCGTGCCTTTAAAAAAGGTCATCGGGTTCATCTTGCCAAAAATCCACAGTAATAGCGGCAAAACCACCAGACCATGAAAAATGGTAGTGCCCGTTACCACAGCCGCAAACTCTGCCAAACGACTCAATACAGAAATGTCTTCAGTGGCAATCAACTTAGCAAGTAAGGCAAAAATTCCTAGCGGGGCTAGCTTCATCACCCAACCAATCATCAACATCATGATGTCAAAGAACTGTTGACTCAGCTTACGTACGGTACGGAATTTTTCGCCGCCCTTGACGAGTGCCACACCTATGAACAACGCAAAAACCACTACCGCTAAAACATTGCCTTCGGCAAAGGCTTTGAAGGGATTAATCAGCGTATTTTGAATAAAGTTGGTGAAGAACGAAGATGGGGTGAGCGTATCTGGAGTTTGATGAGCGGCCATGGCGTCTTGGAACATGGCGATATCGACACCTTTGCCGACTTCAAATAAATGCGCGCAGCTTAAACCCAATATCAGCGCCAAAGTCGTGGTGGTGACACAACATGCCACCGTAATTTTCCAAACACGGGAGAGTTGTCCACCCGCTTGTAAGTTTGATACCCCCACCACAATTGAGCTAAAAATGAGAGGAATCAGGAGCATTTTTAATAGACCGATAAAAATACTGCTGACCACCCCGATTCCATACAAACTCATGTCTAAAAAAGCGGTTTCAGGGAAAAGATTTAAAATAAATCCGAAGATGACCCCAAAGATCGCTGCAATTAGAATTTGCGTGTTTAAGCTCATAGCTTCATGCTTTTCAAAGATTTCTTTGGGAAACTATGCCATGCGAACGGGCTAGAATCGAGCATTTTTTTGTCACAAGTACTGCACATTTCCCCATATGCCTCTGCCCAAAAGGTGAGACCATTACAATTGAAGCTCAACTCCTAGCTCTGCTCTGACCACCTTTCAGTCATAAAATCAGCCATAAAAAAAGCTGAGTCATATCACTCAGCTTTTTCTGTACTTAGGCTTTATTGGGCTTCGATTTCACGGAGCCGAATCAAACCTTCTTGAGTGGTACTACACACCAACTCACCGTTTTGCCACATTCGTCCAAAATTTAAACCACGTGAACTGGCACTCACTGTAGCGTCCATGTCATACAGCATCCAGTCATCTACACGAAAGGGTTTATGGAAATACATGGCATGATCGATACTCGCACACTGCAAACTTGGCGAAAGATAACTTAAACCATGCGGGCGCAGTGCCGTGGTCATTAAAGTGAAATCTGAATAGAATGCCGCAATCGCCTGATGCAATGAAATCTCATCCACCTCTGCTGCTATACGGTCATGCGTGCGAATGTAGTGCGCATACACAGGTGCTTCAGGCTGCGGTTGGTACGGGTTCTGTGGATTGATTGGACGAATTTCCACATGACGATCGCGCATGAAACTTGCACGCACATTTTCAGGCACAAATTCCACCATCATTTTTTTCAGTTCAGCCTCAGACTTTAAAGACTCGGGTGCTGGATACTCAGGCTCACCGATTTGATAGTTCAGGCCGTCTTCATTGTCAGCAAAAGACACCATACACATAAAGATGGTTTTACCATGCTGAATAGCGTGCACTTGGCGACTGACAAAACTACGACCATCACGAATTCGATCAACTTCATAGATAATCGGTGCGTTCACATCGCCACCAAATAAAAAGTATGCATGTAAAGAATGAGCTGGACGATCCGTCGTATATGACGCTGCACGTAGGGCCTGACCTAAGACTTGTCCGCCAAAAACACGCTTCCCAACCAAATTACGGCTTTGTCCACGAAAGATATTTTCCTCAATTTTTTCGAGGCTCAGTAATTCAACCAACTCTTGGGTTAAGGCATTCATAAGTAACCTACTTAATGGTGAGAGACCAGATTTTTCTGTAAAGTGATGAGGTATGATATCGATATTAAAATCTATTTTGCCATAAATTCAGACTAAAACCCTATAGATTGCTTGACTGAGTTGTCATAAGTTTTTTTCGTTATTTCCGACTAAAAATACGATTTTTAACGATAAAATTCACCATATAAAACAAATTTGTCAGGAAATGACATACGGTTTATGTTTACAATTACGCAAAATAAATACCCCTTCAGACAAACTGCGGGATTGGTCATTTAAGCAGGAGTGTATATGTCCAAAAGTGGCTTTGGTCAAATGTATAGAAAGCTTTCAAGTAAGCTTCTTGACCTCATAGTAACCCCACATGTATTGGGTGAGGTTCCAACAGAACCGACAGCAACAGATGCTGACCCAGCAGCTTCAGGCCATCCCAAAAAAATTGTCTGTTATGTGCTTCAAAATCACTCACGCAGTAATGCGCTGTTGGTGGATGGTGAAACACGTCGTTTAAAGCTTGCTCCTGCACTCGATCCTTTGGTCGTGGGGACACATCAAGAAAAAGCATCGATCGTGTTTTTACAGCATAACGATGAAAATAATTTACTGAACCCTTCACCACACACCTTTCCACCGCGCTTATTACGTCTCGTTGAAGCTTTAGAACAACAACCCGATTTAGACGTGGAACTGGTACCTGTGACGGTACTGTGGGGACGTTCACCAGATAAAGAAGACTCTTGGTTTAAATTGTTATTTACCGACACTTGGGCAACTCCAAGTACGGTGAAACAGCTGATGAATATCGGTTTACATGGTCGTCAGTCATTTTTAGAGTTTCATGAAAGTCAGTCTTTACGTGCTTTGGTTGACTTTGCAAAAACCACCTATCCGAATTTATCCCCTGCGACCTACATTCTAAATACCTTAAATAATCAGCTCGATGCACACCGTGAAGCGGTACTCGGTCCCGATCTTTCGGACCGTCGCAACGTGATGCATTCATTGATTAAAGCCAATGATGTACAAGATGCGATTCGCCGCGAAAGTATCCGCGGCAAAATTAGCATGTTGGATGCTGAACGTCGTGCCATTGGTTATGTCAATGAAATCGTATCGGACTACTCACATTCAACCATCCGTTTTGCGGAAATGGCGCTGGCACGATTATGGACGCAGCTCTATGACGGGGTTGAAGTTCATAACTTCAATACGGTCCGTGAGCTGGCTAAAGACTACGAAATTGTGTATACCCCATGTCACCGTAGCCATATCGACTATTTACTGCTGTCTTATGTGGTGTATAACCGTGGTTTGATGGTGCCTTATATTGCTGCGGGCGATAACCTGAATATGCCATTTGTTGGGCAAATTTTACGTGGTGGCGGTGCATTCTTTATTCGCCGTACTTTCCGCGGTAACGCGCTCTACACTTCGGTCTTTAAAGAATACCTATATAGCATTTTGTCGCGTAACACGCCTTTGGAATACTTCATCGAAGGTGGTCGTTCACGTACAGGTCGTCTGCTACCACCAAAGACAGGTATGTTAGCCATGACTGTGCACAGTCACTTGCGTGGGCGTGCCAAACCGATTGTCTTTGTTCCGACCTATATTGGCTATGAACGATTGATGGAAGGTGCAACCTACGTCGGCGAGATGAACGGTAAACCAAAAGAAGCCGAGTCTGTCTTTGGGATTCTGCAAACCTTACGCAAAATTGAACGTATTTTCGGAAAAGTCCATCTCAACTTTGGCGAGCCTGTTTTTCTCGATGACATGCTGAAAAAGCATGGCGCTGAGAATGTGCAAATTGCTAAAAATGATGATCCCATTCCGCAAGAAGTCTCTGATGCAGTCAACAGTTCAGCACATGCAATTTTAGAAAATATTAACCGTGCAGCTGTGGTGAATCCTGTTTCACTCTTGTCTTTGGTTCTGTTGGCCACTGAGAAGCATACGCTGGATGAAGAAATCTGCATCAAACAGCTTGATACCTATCGTAAGTTGTTGACGACACTTCCTTATGATGAGCGCCTCTTGGTCACGCCATTATCAGGTAAAGAAATCATTGCTTATGGTTTAAAGCTAAAACTGATCAAGCGTATCAATCACGTTCTTGGTGACATTATTGCGATTGCGGACAATCAAGCCGTACTGCTGACCTACTTCCGTAATAACATTTTGCATGCCTTTGTCTTGCCATCATTAGTTGCTGCTTTGGTTGAACACAATGGAACCATTGGCCGTGGTGATTTAATCAATGTGATTCGCACGCTATATCCATTTTTAAAAGCAGAATTGTTTTTAAAATGGGAAGATGCTGAACTCAAAGATCAAATCTGTGCCTATGTAGATGGTTTGATTCAAGCCAAACTGATTTCTGAAGATACTGAAGGTCACTTGATTTCTCCTGCTCCAAACAGTGAAGATCATAACCAATTGGTGGTATTGGCGGCACCAGTCATGCAGAGTCTTGAGCGTTACTACATGACGCTTGCGCTAATTACACAGCGCGGTTCTGGGAACATTTCAGCACGTCAGGTGGAAGAGCTTAGTCATTTGGTCGGTCAGCGTCTATCTGTCCTATATGAGTTCAATTCGCCTGAATTCTTTGATAAAGCCCTGTTCCAAAGCTTTATTAAAGTGCTCACGCAACAGGGTTATATCAGCACCAACTCGGACAACGCGATTGTGTTTGATGAGAACTTTCAAAACGTTGCGCAATATGCCAACTTGGTGCTAGATGATGTCACGCTACAAATGTTGCAACACATCACCACTTTCAGCGATGAAGAACTGAAAGACACGCTCGACAAAGTAGCTGCAGAACAAGCGAAGAAACGTTTGAAACGTAAGAAGAAGTAATTTCTTTTTAAAAGCATAGGTATCTACAAAATGTAGGTGCCTATGCTGTTCAACAAGAAAATACTAAATAAAAAATTTAAGCCAATATAGGTTAAATAGATAAATAGTTGAGGAATACTTTTTATAAATTTGGACTTTACCTAATTCTATTTATGATCCATATATTCATGAATTAGCAAGAAATATAAACTTTAAAATTAAATACTGAACAACAAGCTAGTACAACCAATCATTAATGATCCAGTAGGATATAGATTAGTTTCAAATATAACTCTAATTCCAGTAGCTCCACTGCTTTTTTTAATTTACCAAAGTATACAATAATGAAATATATAGTTTTTTTAAGTATTTTATTGGCATCATTCTCAATTATAGGTTGTAAAGAAAAACGTGTTCGTTACTTTCAATACGAAATTCTAAATAATGAAAGTATTTGTTCATTGAAACCTAAGGAGATTTTTGAGTCTAAAGAGTTTTCAATGTTCGATACATTTTTTAAAGATATGGATGGAAATCCTAATGATGAATTATCAGAAACTATTTATAAAGAAAGTTTAAAAAATCTATCTAATACAAGTAGTAAATATATTTTTTGTTTCCCAAAGAGTAGTTTGAAATCAGATTTTTTAGAAACGTATATTCAAGTTGAACTACAAAGAGGGAAAACTTTTCGACAATACGAATTTAAAAATTATTTTTGCATAAAAAATAATGACTTAATTAATTTTATTGAAAAAGAAGAAAGTATAGAAGTATGCGAATAATGTTATTTCTCATACAGTTAACATAATACCTCTTACGCTATATTATTAATTTTTTATATAAATACCAAAACTTTAATTAAAATATGCCCAAGAGCTCATCTCACTAAAACCAGTTTTTACTGGGCTTTTACTAACAACGCCAAATAATCATCAAAGCAATGGGAATGCTGTCATTCAAAATGATTTAACAGCCATGTTAACTAAGGGAATAGGTACAGATAAGAATCCTGAGAAAGTATTGTTTTGGCTTAATAAAGCTGCGGAACAAAATTTTCCCGAAGCTCAATATAATTTAGGGTTAATGTATGACTCAGGGAATTACGTTACTAAAGATAGAAAAAAAGCCTTAGAATTTTATCAGTTAGCAGCTAAGTCTGGATTAAGTTAAGCTCAATATAATTTAGCTAATGCTTATCGTGATGGTGTAGTTGTTCAGAAAATGAAGAAAAGGCTCTAGAACTTTATCTTAAAGCAGCAGAACAAAACCTACCTGAAGCTCAGAATAATGCAGCATATATATATGCAAATACTTATAATGATTTAGAAAAAGCAAAATTTTGGTTTACTAAATCATATGAAAATGGCAATGCGGCAGCAGGTGAAGCTTTAAAAGAGTTGAATGAACTATCTTTTAATTAAATCATAGAATAACGCACATGAAACAACTATAACTATAGTAATAATTACTCCTTGTATTTCAAATAGTATAGATAAAAATGAAGATGTACCAATTTTAAATAAATCATTTGAAATTAGTATTTTACAGACCTCTTGCGAAAGTAAAAACCACCTCAATATAAATTTCATGAGATATCAGAAATTAAATCGTTTTTCAGATTCTGAATTCAAACGCTTGGTTGGCGTACCTCGACATGTTTTTACTGAAATGGTAGAGGTTTTAGAAAAAGCAGAATCACTCAAAAAGAAATCAG
>NZ_MVOM01000047.1:0-30783 GCF_002018895.1 Acinetobacter sp. MF4640
CAATAGCAAGAGTGAACCACCTGATCCCTTCCCGAACTCAGAAGTGAAACCTCTTAGCGCTGATGGTAGTGTGGAGTTATCCATGTGAGAGTAAGTCATCGCCAGCTCATTAATTCTAAATCCCCCTCCGCTTAACGCTGAGGGGGATTTTTTTATGCTGAATATATTAAAAATTAGGGAAATAAGAAGATTGGCTAAAATATAGCCTTTAAAATTTAATAGGTTAAGTTTCTCACTTGAATTTGATGATTTTTTCTTCACTAAAAGAAATTTTAACCAAGTATTTGTATATATTTTGAGTAATTGAACAACTATTTCATTTCTTTTCGTTGGAAAAGAATGGCTATAGTTAACTCGTGATCATGCAAAATATGCCAAAACAGGTTTTGATTTAGATTTTAATGTGCTCAATAAAAAAGAAACCCAGACATCCTGTCGAGGTTTCTTTGTATTTCAGTGCTTAGATACAACTCCTGTCATATCTCACATCCTGATGCTCAAACTGATTATTGTTGTTTTAAGTTTGGGAAACGTCCTGTCTCCTGATGTATTTAATATATGCTGTAAGCTGTTTTAAGGCTAGTGGTCACTTTCCTCAGTTTTTGTAAGCTTTGGCTTACATAGATTCATCTTGTTACCAAAGCGGATAACCTTGTACTTATGATTTCTCTACAATGAATGGTGATCGTGCATTTAATGGGGAAGGCAATGCTGAGAAAAAAAGCTTTTTGTTTGTTGATGACAGTGAGTGCATTTTTTGGATTAATGGCATGTCATGGACAAAGACCAGCGGAGTCAGCAGCACAGGAACAACAGGCCAGTTCTGCTTCTTTAGGCACATCTATGCACCTCAAACGTATTGCTGAATTTAATGAGCCATGGGCATTAGCGGTATTGCCTGATGGGCGATATTGTTTTACATCCTGAGTTTGCACAAAACCATCAAATTTATCTTAGCTATGCAGAAGCAGGGCAAGGAGGTTATGGTGCGGTTGTGATTCGTGCTAATTTGAATTTAGATCAGGCACAGCCACAATTAGACAACCTTAAAACGATATGGAAGCAAGTACCTAAGGTGCGTGGACAAGGACATTATGCACATCGGATATTATTGGATGGCGCAGGAAAATTATGGATTAGTTCAGGAGAACGGCAAAATTTTGATCCTGCACAAGATTTGACATCGAACCTTGGGAAAATGATTCGTTTGAATGATGATGGTTCGGTTGCCTTAGATAATCCATTTCAGACGCAGGGGGATATCGCAAAACAAATATGGAGTTTGGGGCATCGTAATCCTTTAGGAATGGCTTTGGATGCAAAAAAACAACTTTGGGTGGTTGAAATGGGCCCTAAAGGTGGGGATGAGCTCAATTTAATTCAAAAGGCTAAAAACTATGGTTATCCAATCGTTTCGAATGGTGATCATTATAGTGGTTTTAATATCCCTGATCACGCCACGCGGCCTGAGTTTGAAGCGCCAAAATTAGACTGGACACCCGTAATTTCTCCATCGAGTTTGATTTTTTATACGGGACAGATGTTTCCAAAGTGGTGGGATAAAGCCATCATTGGTGGGCTTTCATCTGAAGCATTAATTATTGTAGACACCACAGCACAGCCAGTAAAAGAAATCCAACGGATAGATATGAAAGAACGTATCCGTGGTTTACAACAAGCGAAAGATGGCAGTATTTGGGTGATTGAAGATGGGAAACATGCAGATTTAATTCAGCTGCTTTCACATTAATCACCCGAACAGAGTGTTGCTAGGAAAGACGGTTTTAAAGCGCAGCATGTTGATCGGCATTGAAGACATTGGCTTGGATCTGCATCAGTTTTCGTTGTCCTTGTTTGCCATTCATCCGCCAATGGGCAATTTTAATATTATCGATCAAGGCGACATCCCCTTTTTGCCACTGGAGCAAGAGTGCATCGTGATATAAGGCTTCAAAGAAGTGCTGTTTTTCCTGATCGGTCCATTCAATTTTTTCACCTTCATGGGTGAAAAGTTCCCATGACAGTTGCATGCAATGAGCCGTAGGGTCTGGTAGAAGCTTTCCCCGATGCTTAAAGCTTTTTTGTGCAGCTTGATGGGCAAAAGAATTGGTATTGTTTGCAAAAGCCCACGGCTGGATCATCAACTTTTGCGTGTTCGGGTGTATGACAACGAAAGGTGAGCGTTTTAAGGTAAGTTTGCTTTCTTTCTTTGATTTTTTCTGGAAACTAAATGAGCTTTTATTGAAGGTCAAGCGATCAAATAGATTAAGCTTACGTGTTGAAATATAAGAAAAATGGTTCCATGCGCCTAAGTATTTTTGTTGTACGCTGACTGGAAAATGGGCCCAAATTTTTTCGAGGTTATTAAACCCAGTTTCAAGCAAGTGGTTCGCGGGTTCTTGGCAAAACAAGGCAATATAACGTGAGCGAGTCGAGTATAGGCCACCTTCGACATGTGGACCTTGAATTGAGTTTTCAACAGAGCCTAATTGCACCGTATTGTGGTTGAGATAAGGTCTATCATCACCTGCACGATTTTCGCTATATTTACGCATGAAAGAGGCAAACCAACCTGGTTTTTTAGGCGTAAATGGATGCCAAGGTTCAAGCTGAAAATGATGTTCGATGAGCTCATGGAATTCATAATGACGTTGTAATTTAAAGCCACGAAATAATAAGATGCCGTACTGATGTAACTCTTGCATAAGCTCTGTACGATGGACTCTAACGTAGGCAGCTAGAGCATCTACATCTGAATATTCAGGATCAGCGGCATAAATTTTGCAATAATCATTTAAAAGTGTGGTGTTTAGTTGCATGGAATGGTCTCTATTGTTGTTTTTTTAATTTATTGTATTGGACTGAAGCCTTTTGGTTGAATCAGCAAATGTTCAGTGGGCGAGAGTATAAAGTGTAGTTCGAGCGCCAGATGTAATATTTCGTTGTACAGAAAAACATACCGACAAACGGTGAAAGTCTTAATATTTGATGGATCTATTTTATAGATTAGCGCTTAAATATGTACGTTGGACGGAAATGATTACTTGGGGAGAATTATGTATTTATATATGTTTTATATCATTATTTTTTTAATATTTAAGTTGAGAAAGACATCCAGTCAGACCAATTTTAATTTGTATTCACGAGCTTCTTCTAAAGTATTGAAGCATATAAGAGGTTAGTTAATATCTGATCTAGATTTGGGCTTTTAGATAAATATTGAGCTAAAAATCAATACAATTAAAAAGCCCCCGACATCCTGTCGAGGGCTTTTTTAAATTCTTTCAAACGGTATAACTCCTGTCCTACCGATCAGCATCCTGCTAGATATGTTGTTATTTTTGTTTTTCATCTGAGACATCCTGTCTCTGTATGATTTAACTATAGCGTCGATGCTTTTTATTGGAAAGCCGACAAATACTTAAGTTACTGTAAGCAATAGCGTACAGAAGAATCTCATGCTTATGCGCTGACATATTTAATAAGTTTATCAATCGCTGCTTTTAGATTCTTCTCATCAAAAGGATTCGGTTCAAAATCTTCGGTTTTATTGCGTGAAAAAATATCTCGAATTTCAATCACCGCATTGGTATCGACCAGGCCGAGTTGAGTACCGACTTGGCGAATTTGGTCGATGGAACGTGAGCCATTGGTCCCGCCATAACTGATATAGGCTGCAGGTTTCCCTTGCCATTCTTTGCCTAAGTAATCCAAAGCATTTTTAAGTGCAGGGCTATAACCATGATTGTATTCAGGGCTAATGAAAATAAAGGCATCACCTTGGGCAATGTGGTCGGCCCATGCTTGTTGTTTGGGTTGATCATAAATCCCCGTCATAGGGGAATTTGCACCTGAAAAAATTGGCAAATCCCACTCTTTTAAGTCGACCAATTTGAGTTGGACCGTACTGAGTCCAAGTTGTTCAAAGCCTTTTTGCACCCATCGCGCAACTTTAATAGCAGTCCGACCTTCGCGAACACTACCTATAATGACCTGAATTTTCATGAAAAATCCTTGGGAAATAAATGTGATTACGCTACGGTAGTATGAAAAATAGGCTTTGCATAGATTGAATGTGTATCTGATCGACAAATGTTTGAGGCATTAAAAAAGCCCCCGAAGGAGCTTTGGCTAACACACAGACAGTCGATCTGTGGCTTTACATAATTTTAATGCCTTGTTGGCCTGCAGGCGTCACTTTGAAGATTTCAACTTCAAAGGTAATATCTTTACCTGCCAATGGATGGTTAAAGTCGACTTCGGTGATGTTATCACCTACAGTTTTAACCACACCATAAAGACTTTGTTTGGCTTTGTCCTCAAATTCAATCATGTGCCCTTCAATAGGACGCTGTTCAAATTTAACCGTATCAAACTGTTGTACGTTTTCAGGATTCCAAGGGCCAAAAGCATCTTCTGGTGGTAGGCTCACCGTACGACGGTCGCCAGCACGTAAACCGAACAGTGCTTTTTCAAAACCAGGGAGTAAGCTGCCATCCCCCATCACCAAGCTCACAGGCTCTTCGCGGCTACGTGTGTTATCAATTTCTACGCCATTTTCAATGCAAACAGAAAAATGTAACTCTACTTTTGAACCTTCGCTTACGCGAGTTTCTTCATTGGGATTAATAAAATCAGTCATGGTTTACTTCGGCACGTTAGATACGGTTTTTTTCGAGAAAAAAGGTATCGATCAACAAAAGGATCGTTCCTAGCGTAATCGCACTATCTGCAATATTAAACGCAGGGAAGTGGCTGTTTTGATAGTACACATGAATAAAATCAACCACGTAGCCTAAGGTTACACGGTCAATTAAATTCCCTATAGCACCACCTAAAATAAGGGCAATCGCGATGGGCAACACTTTCACAGTTTTAGGCATACGCATCAGCCAAAACAGAAAAATGACAGACACAATACCTGCAAGAGAGGTAAAGAAATAGCGTTGCCAGCCGCCTGCATCGGACAAGAAACTAAAGGCTGCGCCATAGTTATGCAATAAAGTCCAATTTAAAAAGGGCAGGACTGGTACTGGATCTGCATAATTCAGATGGGTACTGGCAATCCATTTGGTCCATTGATCTAAGGCAATCGCTAGAATCGCCAAACCTACCCACACTAAATTGTGCGGATAGAATTGGAATAAGCCCTTTTTATGTTGTGGGTTAGGCATACTTTCTCTCTTCGCCTTGGCCTGTAGGAAGGTTGATAATACAACGACCACATAGACCTGGATGTGTAACATGTGTATTCACATCTGGCAGAACATGCCAGCAGCGTACACATTTTTCACCATCAGCCGCCGAGACTTGAACATTCAGACCTGCCAGATCAGAGACTTCACCTTGAGTTGCATCGAATGCATTGACCAAGACTTGTGAAGTGATCATAACAAAGCGAAGTTCATCATCTAGACGATCCAGTACGTCTTTGAGTTCTGCATCTGCCCACAGTTCAACTTTGGCAGAGAGATTTGAACCCACAATTTTCGCAGTACGCGCAGTTTCGATGAACTTGTTCACCGCAGACTTCACGGCAATCAAGGTTTGCCAATCGGCTTCAGACAACAAGTTTGCTTTTGAAGCCACAGGAATGTCATACCATTCCGCAGTGAACACGTATTTCTCAGTTTGCTCTGGAATGAGAGGCCATGCTTCTTGAGCGGTAAAGCTTAAGATTGGTGACATCCAACGTACAAAGGCTTGAACCAAATGATACAGCGCAGTTTGAGCTGAATGGCGCGCTTGTGAATCGGCTTTGGTGGTGTACTGACGGTCTTTGATGATGTCGAGGTAGAAACCACCCAAGTCATTGATACAGAAGTTGGTCAGTGCATTTGCCACGATATGGAAGTTCATATCTTCATAGGCTTGCTGAATGGTTTTCTGTACGTCCGCTGCACGTTGCAAGATGTATTGATCAAGTGCGATCAATTGATCTACAGGAAGTGCATCCGTCGATGGTTTGAACCCATTTAAGTTCGCTAACAAGAAGCGCAAAGTATTACGAATACGGCGGTAGCCATCTGATGCACGGTTAAAGATTTCTTTACCAGCAGTCATTTCATAGCGGTAATCGGCTGATGCAATCCAGAAACGTAAGCCATCTGCACCCATGTCTTTAATGATGTCTTGTGGGGTGATGATGTTGCCCAAAGATTTTGACATCTTACGGCCTTTTTCATCCACCACGAAGCCATGGGTCAGTAAACCTTTGTACGGCGCACGTTCATTGATCGCAATCGAGGTGAGCAATGAAGACTGGAACCAACCACGGTGTTGGTCTGAACCTTCAAGGTATAAATCGGCTGGATCGGTGAGTTCTTCGCGTTCACGCAACACGGCATAGTGCGTTGTGCCTGAGTCGAACCACACGTCTAAAGTGTCACGCACACAGTTGTACTGTTCCGCTTCATCCCCGATAAAGTCTTTCGCTTCACGGTTATACCAAGCGTCAATCCCTTCTTGTTCGATCAATTTCGCGACTTCTTCGATCAACTCGGCTGTGCGCGGATGGAGCTCGTTGGTGTCTTTATGCACGAAGAATGGGATTGGCACACCCCACGTACGTTGACGTGAGATACACCAGTCTGGACGACCTTCGATCATGGCTTGAATACGATTTTTACCCCAATCAGGCACAAAGCTGATCTCGTTTTCGATCGCATTTAAAGCGTTTTGACGCAGACCTTGTGCATCCATGCTGATAAACCACTGTGGGGTCGCACGGAAGATAATCGGTGTTTTATGGCGCCAGCAGTGTGGGTAGCTATGTTTGATCGGTTGATGTGCCCATAAGCGACCAACTGCATCCAATGCTTCAATGATTTTTGGATTGGCTTTGTAGATGTGCTCGCCTGCAAAAATTGGTGAAGTTGGTAAATACACACCATTACCGCCCACTGGGTTTTCAACTTTTAAGTTGTACTGTAAGCCAACTTTATAGTCGTCTACACCATGGCCCGGTGCTGTATGTACCGCCCCTGTACCGCTGGTTGCAATCACGTGTTCACCTAAAATCACAGGCACTTGGCGATCGGTCAGTAACGGGTGTTGTAATAATAGGTTTTCGATTACTGAGCCGTTAAAATCAGCGAGAACCACAGGGTTTTCAAGCTTATAACGCTCAACTGCTGATTCAACCAAGTCTTTAGCTAAAATAAAGTTTTGCACGCCACGGCCGGTGCTAACTTGAACAAGTTGATAGTCAATTTCAGCATGGACGGCAACCGCTTGGTTTGCAGGCAAAGTCCAAGGTGTGGTGGTCCAAATTACGATGTCTGTTGCGGCTTCTACATTGAGATTTAAACGTGTGCTTAAGTCTTTTAAGTCGACAACCGTAAAGCCAACGTCAATCGCGTCAGATTTTTTATCTTCATATTCCACTTCGGCTTCAGCCAAAGCTGAACCACAGTCTAAACACCAATTCACAGGTTTAAGACCTGGTTCGATATGGCCTGCTTTTGCAATCGCGCCAACAGAGCGCACAATGTCCGCTTCCTGCTTGAAGTTCATGGTCAGGTAAGGATTGTCCCAGTCACCAAACACGCCCATACGTACAAAGTCTTTCTTTTGCAGTTCAACTTGGGTGTAAGCATATTCACGGCAGGCTTTACGGAAAGTAGAAGCATCCACCTTCACGCCCACTTTACCGACTTTCTCTTCCACTTTCAGTTCAATCGGAAGGCCGTGACAGTCCCAACCCGGTACATAAGGGGCATCGAAGCCATCAAGAATACGACTTTTAATAATGATATCTTTTAAAACTTTATTAACCGCATGACCCAAGTGAATTTGGCCATTTGCATAAGGAGGGCCATCATGCAGAACATATTTTTTCTTACCAATGCGCGACGCACGAATCTGCTGATAAATGTTGTCGGCATACCACTCTTCTAACCATTTTGCTTCACGCACCGCGAGGTTTGCTTTCATAGCAAATTCGGTACCTGGGAGGTTGAGTGTGGCTTTATAATCCACTGCATTTTCAGTAGTTTGCTTATCGCTCATGCAAGATATCTTCCAATTTAATCAGCGGCTCGGCTGACGCGTTTTACATAAAATTGATTGGTATTTAAAAGGGAAATGTGGGGGTGTTTTGGCGGAACTCAAGCAGTTTCACCACATCATCATCAATTCCCGCTTTTAGTGCTTCCAGCGAAGGGTAGTTCTTTTCACCATGTAAATAGTTTAAGAAAGTGACCCGCATTAACAAGCCATACAGATTAGCAGAAACATCAGGGAAATGTACTTCTAATCGCCATTCTGGCTGTGCTTGTTGAATGGCTGGACGTGTTCCGACATGACCCGCACCAAAAAGCGCTGAATGGTCATATCCTGCAACCCCTAATCGATTAGGGTGGTCTGCTTTCACTTTGTCGCGTAAAGACGTGGTTTCACACATCACATCTACGCCATAAATGCCGTTTAAACAGGGTTTATGTCGGTTTAAACGTACATTAATGGTTGGAAAATCAAGGGTTCGGCCAATTTGGTCGCCATATTGTACGCGACCCGTAATGCTATAAGGGCGTCCTAATAATTGAGCAGCCAGCGCCAAGTCCCCTGCGGCCAGTGTTTGGCGAATCCGAGTTGAACTGACGCGTTCACCTTCTGCGAGGATGGTTTCTAGATTGTGGACTTGAAAACCATAGTTTTCTAGAAATTCGCTGTTGCCTTGGCGGTTTTTACCAAAGTGAAAGTCATCGCCTAGAACCAAACTTTGGGCATTGAGTTTTTCTTTTAAAATATCGGCAAATTGTTCTGCACTTAAACTTCGGAAGCTGTTGTCAAATTTCGCGACCGCAATATAGTCCACACCCAGCTCAGTTAAATATTCGACTTTCTCACGCAATGATGAAATACGTGGTGGAGCATCATAACCTTTAAAAAATTCAAGTGGTTGAGGCTCAAAAATCATCACCACTGTTTTTAGATTTTGTTGTTTTGCAACGGCTTTGAGCTGATGAATCATGGCTTGATGACCCAAATGCACCCCGTCAAAATTACCGATGGTGACAGCGGTTTTTTCTAATGGGGTATTTGAGGGCAAAGCATTTAGACGGAGCAGCTTCATGGGCAAATCAAGTGCTTGGAATTAAGAACGGCTTATATATTGCCATATTCTTGGGCATTCGTCTTGTGGTTGTTTTTTGACAACGCAAAATTTAGTGCAAAGTATATTTATATCAATTTTATTGATTTATTTAATATAAATTAATCAATTTTTCTTATTTATGGATTTGATTAATATAAATGTAGATTTTAAATGAGGCCGAACTCATGCAAAAACCATTTACACAACTTGGACAGCGCCACAATATCATTCGTCAGTTCACCCCCAACTGGTTCACTGTCAGTATGGGAACAGGTGTTGTGGCGTTAATTGTATCAGCGTTTCCGATGTTAAAGGCACTCACATGGCAACTCGGCACAGGGCTGTGGTATTTCAATATTTTATTGTTCGTACTTTTTAGTGTGCTATATGGCTTACGTTGGGCATTTTATCCACACGAGGCCAAACAGATTTTTCAACATCCAAGCATGAGCCTATTTTTAGGGACGATCCCGATGGCGCTGGCCACCATCCTCAATGGCTTTTTAAAGTATGGTCAGCCTATTTATGGCGACACAGCTGTACAGATTGCTCAAGCGCTCTGGTATGCAGATGTAATCTTGGCGCTTTTGGTGGCGTGGGCAGTTCCTTTTGCTATGTATCGACATCAGGAGCATGCTTTACAGCAGATGACCGCGGTGTGGTTATTGCCGATCGTGGCCTGTGAAGTTGCAGCCAGCAGTGGTGGTCTATTACTGGGGCATTTGGCAGCTGATACTCACGCCGTTGCGATTTTATTGGGTAGTTATGTGTTGTGGGGTGTTTCAGTATTACCCGCCTTTGCAATTTTAACGATTTTAATGTTGCGTTTGGTCTTACATAAATTGCCTGAAAAAGAGTTGGCGGTCAGCAGTTGGTTGGCTTTGGGACCGATAGGCACTGCTGCTTTGGCGTTATTGGTTTTAGGACATCAGGCACCGACGCTGATGGCGAGTTTGGGCTTAACACAACTGGGTCAGTTATTTCAGCAGGCGGGGATTTTAGCCAGTTTAATTCTGCTAGGTTTTGGACTGTGGTGGTTGGGGATTGCGGTACTGACGACTTTGCACCATGCCAAACAGGATTTGCCGTTTAATCTGGGCTGGTGGGGACTGACTTTCCCATTGGGCGTATATACACTGGCAATCTTAACCTTAGCCCAGCAACTCAATTTGGCCTTCCTGTATGCCGTTGGCTATGCTTTTGCAGCCATACTGATGTTGTTATGGAGTTTGGTCGCAACCAAAACGGCGCGCGGTTTTTATCAAGGTCATTTGTTCTTTTCGCCGTGCTTAAAAACCTATTTAGAACAGCAGTATAAATGAGGTCTACAATCCTTTCAGTTTAAAGCGCCATCTGATCTTATGTCGGTTGTTTTAGCAGAGATCAGAGGCGCTTTTCTTTCGGATCGATTTGTTTTCTAATGGCACGCATCAAGTCTGTTAATTGAGTATTTTATGTCGGATGTTGCACTGATCATGGCTTTGCCGAATGAGTCTAAAGGATTGTTTGAGCAAGCAGGGATTGAAGTTCACTACAGCGGTATTGGTAAAGTCAACGCGGCTTATAAAGCATTTGAAGTGATTCAAAAAACAGGCTGTAAAACCCTGATTAATTTAGGTACAGCAGGCAGTACTTATTTTGATAAGCATGAATTGGTTGAAGTTTCTCAATTTGTACAACGCGACATGGATGTCTCTCCACTGGGTTTCGCTGTCGGCTTTACACCATTTGACAGCATGGACCCCGCTGAAATTCATTTGGAGCCTTTTTTTCAGCAGTTACGCACAGGTATCTGTGGGACTGGTGATAGCTTTGAAACAGGAACACCCAAAGTCGCGTGCGACTTGGTGGATATGGAAGGATATGCGCTGGCAAAGGTCTGTAAAAAACAGGGTGTCCGCCTGATTTCGGTCAAATATATTTCAGATGGTGCCAACGACACCGCGCATTTGGACTGGGAAGACAATTTGTTATTGGGAGCTCAGAAATTATTAGCATTATTTGAAAGTATCTGAGGCTTTGATTCTATCTTTTTCAATTCGGCGACCATAGAGTGCTATGGTCGTATGCCAAAATTACTCAGCTTTGAATAATGCAGACGGTGTTCGCGGGATCACGCCATACAGCATCATATGCACGGTATGTTGAATGACTCGTTGTTGCATACTGCGGTTACGTAGGGTTTTACCTGTTACCATTTCCATTTGCGTGGCAAAATCAGCATAGTTTTGTGTTAATGCCCAAATGTTGAGGATTAACAGCTCAGGGTCTATTTCAGTTGAAATTTTACCTTGCTCTTGCCAATTGCTAATGACTTTGGCTTTACGTTTGACCAACTTCTTTAAAGGCCCTTTGAGGATTTCCAAAATATGCGGCGCTCCTTGGATCACTTCTAAAGCAAACAAGCGAGACGCTTTCGGTTGAGTCCGAGAAACCTCAATTTTTTGCAATAAGTAGTTGGTGATCGCTTCTTCCGGCTCTAAGTCAGCTTCTAACATCTGTAGTGGGGCTAACCATTTTTGTAAAACCGTCGTTAAAACTTCAACGTACAAAGCTTCTTTATTTTCATAGTAATAGAAAATATTCGATTTGTGCATTTCAGCAATCTGTGCGATTTCATCTAAGCTTGCTCCATTAAATCCATAGAGCGAGAAGACATCTAGTGCAGCATTCAGCAGCTGGTGGCGTTTTTGAGTACTCTTTTTCTGTTCCATTCTCTAATTTAAAAAACAATAAAAAGGGGGAAGGACAAATTGTACGGCAAATCATCAGATTTGTGCACAAAGTGGAAATTTAATTTTTTGAATAATGATCATTTATTCTGTAGATTGGCTCTTAAATTGCGATAAATTCTAAAAGTTGTCCAATAAAATATAATTATATAAAAACTATTTTGTCTAAACTATATGAAATGATTCAATGTGAAGTGGTATGTTTTGATAAAAATAACATGAAATTTATTACATTATTTAAAATAAAGTATGCTTAAGTCATATGACAGTCTTCTGCTTTTTTACTGAAATTCAGCATAAAAAATCCTTAGCCCCCAAGCTAAGGATTTTTTAGTCTACTTATGTGGCTAAAACTGCATTTAACACCTGCTGTTCAAGGGT
This sequence comes from Acinetobacter sp. MF4640, assembly GCF_002018895.1. Taxonomy (NCBI): domain Bacteria; kingdom Pseudomonadati; phylum Pseudomonadota; class Gammaproteobacteria; order Moraxellales; family Moraxellaceae; genus Acinetobacter; species Acinetobacter sp. MF4640. The sequence continues at coordinate 12,211 of NZ_MVOM01000047.1, forward strand.
ATTGAACTGCATATCTTTGACGCGAGGGCGGGGTAGATCGATTTGAAACTCTTTGGCAATATGGCCACGGTCTAGCAAAATAATCCGATCGGCCAGTTGAACGGCCTCACTAACATCATGGGTGACTAAAATGGCGGTAAAGCCCTGTTCCGTCCATAATTTTTCAATCAAATTCTGCATGTCTAAGCGGGTTAAGGCGTCGAGTGCACCCAAAGGTTCATCGAGCAATAAAATCCGCGGCTTATGCGATAAAGCTCTTGCCAAAGCGGTCCGTTGACGCTGTCCCCCAGAGAGCTGCGAAGGCCAAAGCCCCGCTTTTTCTTTGAGTCCGACTTTTTCAAGCAAACCCGAGGCAGTGACATGTTGTTGTTTCGGCAACCCCAGTTGTACGTTTTGTTCAATGGAGCGCCATGGCAGCAGTCGTGGATCTTGGAACATGACCCGTATATCGTCTACGGTAATCCCTTCGCGGAGGTGTCGCGCGGACTTAAACTTAATTTCGCCGTAGCTTTGTTGTTCTAAGTTGGCAATCAGGCGCAGCAGGGTACTTTTACCACAACCACTACGTCCGACAATGGCTAAAAACTCACCCGGCTGAATATGCAGATCTAAGTCTTCAAGCACTTTAACTGAACCATAAAACTTATGCAGTTGTTCGATAATAATTTCAGCCCCAAGCACCGCTTGAGGGTTAATGTCTTGATTGTGATTTGGCGGCGACGGAATATTGGCATGGCGACCAAGGCTTAAATCAGTCATCTCAAACTCCTTATTTTTGGTATCCTGCATGCCAGCGCAGCAGGTATTTTTCTAATGTGACGGCCAGTACATCAGCCAATTTTCCAAGTAGGGCATACAGTAAAATCCCCACCAAAACGATGTCAGTCTGTAAAAATTCACGTGCATTCATAGTCATATAACCGATGCCGGCTTGGGCTGAAATGGTTTCGGCAACGATCAGCAGGACCCATACCAAACCCAGTGAAAAGCGTAGTCCGACTAAAATAGACGGCATCGCACCCGGTAAAATAATTTCTTTATACAGTTGCCAACGGGTCAAACCATAGCTTTTCCCCATTTCAATCAGTTGTGGATCGACCGAACGTATGCCGTGATAGGTGTTGATGTAAATGGGGAAAAAGACCCCAACTGCAACCAAGAACAGCTTGGCGGTTTCATCAATCCCGAACCATAAGATCACCAACGGAATAAGTGCCAGTGCGGGAATGTTTCGGATCATCTGTAGGGTGGTGTCGAGCAGGGTTGACGCCGTTTTCGATGAACCATTTAACAAACCCAGAAATAGCCCTAATCCCCCACCTACCAATAGGCCGAGTAAGGCACGGCCTGCACTGACTTGCACATGCTTCCAAAGCTCTCCACTCAGTAGTAGGTGCCAGAAAGCAGTAACCACCGCCGTTGGTGCAGGTAAAATCCGACTTTCTAAAAGTCCTGTGCTGGAGGAAATTTGCCAAAGCACAATCAAGCCGATAGGAAAGAGCCAAGGCAGCAATAGTTGCCCTAACTGAGTTCCACGTGAAACCTTTTCCTGCTGGAGGGTTTGCACTGAAACGATCTTGGACATTAGGCAGGCTCCTGAATCACTTTTGCTTTTTTGTTTTCATCGGGTGTGTAGTTGTTTGCCACAATCTCACCAAAGGGGCCTGTTAAATTTGGTTGTGCTAACTTTGCTTGAGTTTCAAGCGGCAGGAGTGGAAACACCAACTCGGCAAAACGAATCGACTCTTCAAGATGTGGATAGCCTGAGAAAATAAAGGTGCTGATGCCCAAGTCGGCATATTCTTGAATACGGGCTGCAACCGTTTCAGGGTCACCGACCAATGCCGTACCTGCACCCCCACGAACCAGACCTACGCCAGCCCAAAGGTTTGGGGACACTTCCAGTTTGCTACGGTCACCATTATGCAGTTCAGCCATGCGACGTTGACCGACCGAGTCCATGCTCTTAAATTTAGCCTGTGCCGCAGCAATGGTGGCATCATCGACATATTGAATGAGCTCTTCCGCCGCTTGCCATGCTTGTTCATTGGTTTCACGCACAATCACATGCAGACGTATGCCATAGTTGAGCGTACGGCCTTTGGCTTCGGCTTTGGCACGGACAGTGTCAATTTTGTCTTTAACAGCAGCAGGGGGTTCGCCCCATGTGAGATAAGTATCGACCTGATCAGTCGCTAATTCGATGGCATCATCCGATGAGCCGCCAAACCAAAGTGGAGGGTAGGGTTGTTGCACAGGTGGATATAGTAGTTTGGCATCATCTACCTTTAGACGTTCGCCGTGAAAGGTAAAGCTTTCACCTGCATGGGAGCGGGTTAAAATCTCACGCCAAATTTTGACGTATTCATTGGCAGTTTTATAGCGAGTCGAGTGGTCTTCATAAACGCCATCGCCTTGCAGTTCTTTTTCATCACCACCTGTCACCAAGTTCAATAAAACCCGACCATTGGAGAGACGGTCAAAGGTGGCTGCCATCCGTGCAGCCAGTGCCGGAGTGGTCACGCCTGGACGTAATGCAACCAAGAATTTTAATTTTTTTGTGGCATCAATCAGACTGGCTGCGGTCAACCATGGATCTTCACATGAACGACCCGTTGGAATCAGTACGCCTTCATAACCCAAATGATCCACAGCAACCGCAATTTGCTTCATATAAGCATGGTCCACTTGACGAGCACCTTTGCTGGTACCTAAGTAGCGACTGTCACCGTGAGTTGGTATAAACCAGAAAATTTTCATTTTAAAAAATCCTTAGATAGAGTCGTTTAAGGTTTGCTCGGTGCAACCCAAACGGCACTTTGAACTTGAATGTGTTTCGGAATGAGCTGCACCTTTTGGAACAAGTCCGCAATTTGTTGTTGTGCTTGTACCACTTCAGGCGTCAGGGTTTGAATTGGTGAAGGTTTCAGACGTTTGTCGATGACCCTTTGGGCAATAGAGGGCTGTAAACCCGTACTTTGGGTATAGACCGAAAGTGCTTGCGATTGGTTTTTTAGCACCCATTGATCGGCCTGATTCAGCCCGTGAATGAACTGAGCGGTGGCCTCAGGATAGGTCTGAATGAACTTGGGGTTGCCAATATAAAAAGAATAGGTTTGTGGAAATTCCGTGCCATCAATCAAGACTTTGGCATGTGCATCCTGTTCTGCTGCACTGAGGTAGGGTTCCCAAATGGCCCATGCATCGATGGATTGTTTATCAAACGCGGCACGTGCATCCGCAGGCGGCAGCCAAATCGGTTGAATATCTTGCCAACTGAGCCCTGCTTTTTGTAAGACTTTCGCCAGTAACTCGTGTGCGCTTGAGCCGCGTTGTACCGCAATCCGCTTGCCTTTTAGGTCTTGAATTGAATCAATGGTGCTATTTTTAGCAATCAACAGCGCTTGAGCATTGGCTGGAACTTGCTCATAGCCGACATAGCTTAGCTCTTTGTCAGCAGCTTGAGCAAAGATCGGTGGGGTATTGCCCACAGAGCCAAAATCAACTGCACCAACGGCCAAGGCTTCTAACATTTGTGGGCCAGCGGGGAACTCTTTCCATTCAATTTTGGCTTGAGGAAATTGCTGCTCAAATAATTTTTGCTCACGTGCGACCAACAGGTTCAAAGACGACTTTTGATAGCCAATCGACAGGGTTTTAACCGGATCTGCTGCCTGCTTTTCAGAAGTATTTGTTGCTGCTGTGTCTTGCTTTTGGCATGCCCCGAGTCCAAGACTCAAGGTGACGATGCCAATACTGGAAACTGTTTTAAGTGTTTTCATGATGATCTCTATATTTTTATTTAATAATGGCAGCGTCAATATTCAGCTTGTTCGGAATGAGTTTTTGTTGATAGAAAGCATCTGCAACGTACTGCTGTTTTTTTGCGACTTCGGCTGAAATGGGTTGAACGCCAAAGCCCATACGACCAATCGAAGTTTGTAAAATGTCTAAAGACAAGCCTGTCGGTTTTTCTAACAATTGGGCTGCTTGTTGTTGATTTTGTTCGACCCACTGTGTGGTGGTGTTGAGTTCATTTACGACTGTTTTTAAAACTTCTGGATGGGTTTCGGCAAATTTACGATCGGCCAAATAGAACTGATGGTTACTGACTAAGTTTTCTCCCGTAGCAATCACACGTGCTGAGATTTGGTGTTCAGCGGCAGCAAAGAAGGGATCCCAAATGACCCAAGCGTCGACTGCACCACGTTCAAATGCGGCACGTGCATCCGATGGTGGAAGATACACCGCTTCAATATCAGAAAGTTTCAGGTTATTCGCTTCTAACACTTTGAGTAGCAGGTAATGCACATTTGAACCTTTGTTGAGTGCAATTCGCTTGCCTTTTAAATCTTGAATGCTTTGAATCTTTGAGTCTTTTTGTACGATCAGTGCTTCTGCTTTAGGTGCAGCAGGTTGGTTGGCAATGTAAACCAAGTTCGAATTTGCAGCTTGTGCGAAAATCGGAGGCGCTTCCCCTGCTTCACCAAAGACCACACTGCCGACATTTAAGCCTTCGAGGAGCTGTGGACCAGCAGGAAACTCGACCCATTTGACTTGGACATTTTGTGCTTTAAGCGCCGTTTCTAAAGCTCCACGCTCTTTGACGATGGGCAAAATGCCATATTTTTGAAAGCCAATATTGAGTGTGACGGTTTCAGCTTCTTTTTTCCCACATCCAGATAACATCATGGCACCCACGACTGCTGCAGAAAGAACGCTTGTTTTGATCCAGAACTGTGCTCGAGAAGTGCTCATGTGTTTCATAACTCCAAATAAATAAGGTGAGTGAGTTGGTGAACACATACGCTAATGGGCATTTCTTTTCAGAAAAAATAAGAAATCGGGCTTTAGACATGAAAAAAAAAGATAAAAACAAAAGTGCAAAACTTATGTAAAAAACAGCAATATAAGAAACATAGAATATAAAAATTATCGAGTTTAACTGATTGATATTTATTGTTTAAAAGGTATTTTTATTTTTGGAATAAGCTTAGCGTTTCACGCAATATAGATTTGAGCGATTTTTGCGGTGTTTTCTAGATAAAGATATGAGAAATAAAGATATCCATAATCCTGCAAAAGCCACTTAAAGTGGCTTTTTAAAGACAAGCGAGTTACGCTGATAGTTGTATAAGGCTTGGCGTGCATTGGGAAGTTCATCGACATTAGCCGTTTCAAAGCCATGTTCTAAGAACCAATGTGCAGTACGTGTGGTCAGTACAAACAACTGTTGAATGCCCATACTGCGGGCTTTACCTTCGAGATAATGCAAAATTTGGCTGCCGCGATTTGATTTGCGATAGCTCGGGTCGACTGCGACACAGGCAATTTCAGCGCTGCGGATTTCACCCTCTGCTGCTGGCAGTGGGTAGAGTGCGGCGCAGGCCAAGATCATGCCATCACGTTCAATCACCGCAAATTGGCCAATTTCGTTTTCGAGACGTTCACGTGAGCGATAAACCAAAATGCCTTCTTCTTCAAGTGGGCGTAGTAGGTTAATCAGCCCGCCAACATCTTGAATGTTGGCCATACGGACTTCTTCATAGTGGGCATCGGTAATCATGGTGCCCGAACCATCACGCGTGAAGAGCTCCTCAACCAAGGCACCATCATAAGCATAGGAAATCAGATGGACGCGATGGACGCCATGCGTCGAGGCCTTTTTGGCACCGCGTAAATGTACCGCAATGTCTGGATTCGAATCTTGATATTTTTCAATTTGTGCATCGAGCTTGTGGGGCGAAATTTCGCGTTGCAACTGACCATGTTCATTGAGCAGACCATGTTGTTTGCCCAAGAAAATCAATTTGTCCGCTTTAAGATGAATCGCCGTGCGGGTCGCTACTTCTTCTGCCAGTAGGTTGAACACTTCGCCTGTGGTGGAATAGCCAGTTGGCCCGAGCAGCACAATATTGTGATTATCCAAATGGCGTTGAATGGCGTCGGTATCGACCGTACGGACTTCGCCGGTTAACTGAAAATCGACCCCATCGCGAATGCCATAGGGCTTGGCTGTGACAAAATTCCCTGAAACCACATCAATGCGTGCGCCATACATTGGTGAATTGGCCAGTCCCATCGACAGTAAGGCTTCAATTTGCAAACGAATCGAGCCTACCGCATTCATCACACAGCCCAAAGATTCTCGGGTGGTGACGCGACGATACTGATGAAATGGCGTTTGTAGTTGGCTTTGTTTTAAGTTGTGGTTGATTTGCGGACGTGCACCATGCACCAAGATCAGGCGAATCCCGAGTGAATGCAGCAGGGCAATGTCGTGAATAATATGTTGAAAGTTATCATGCTGAACGGCTTCACCATCGAACATAATCACAAAGGTTTTATTACGATGAGCATTGATATAAGGCGCAGAATGTCGAAACCAATGCACATACTGCAAAGTTGTACTGTGATGTGTTTCGATGGAATTCGTTTGCATGCCTGTCTCAAAATGAACTGCTTAGCATGATTTTAATCAAAAAATGCAGAAGAGGAAGTCTTAAATAGAAAAACACCTGAAGCAACGTTCAGGTGTTCTATCGGTTTTGCGACACAAGTCAGAATTAACCGATAATACGCAGGATACGGTGATTACGTTCATTGACTAAAACATAGTCACCATTGACCTTATACCATTGTTGGTAGCGTCCAGTGTTAGGTAGGCGACGTGCTTCGCGGTCACTGACATGGTAACGCGATGAGTCATAGCCGCGTGGCAAAGTTTGACCTGAGCGCCAGTCACGGCTTGGGTTAACACGTTTTTTTTGGTAGCGGTTGTCATTGTCCCAACGACGGTCATCGCGATGATCCCAACCGGAGTCATGATCATGCGAGCGGTCATAGTACTGTGGTGTTGCCATTGCAGATGTGGCCATGAGTGCGCCTAAAGAGAGCGTGATTGCAGTCAGAATTTTTTTCATTGCTTTCGTCCAGTATTAGTCTTGTTTCGATTATTCAAAATTAGCGAATAACTCTAGAGAAAGCGTGAGGGCTATTTAGGTGAATTGTGAAATGTATGAAGAGACTGAGGAGATGGTTGTTTTTCTGAAATGCTTGCAAACAAAAGCTTTGGCACATAAAAAAACCTGAAACAAGGCCTTCCATGCTGTGCCTGACTGTGGTCTCTTAAGAGGAGTATGCAGTCGTGCTAAAGCGGGTGAAAGGGTGTTGATTCAGGTTTCAATAATTTCGCTGAGTTGTACAAAATGAAGCGCAGATTAAAGCCCCATAATCCGCAGAATATTGTTGCTGTCTGCATCGACTAAGATGTAGTCATTGTTGATTTTGTACCACTGCTGATTTCGGTTTGGCTTTGGAAGATTATGGTCTTTATATTCGACTTTATAGCCGTTACCACGGTAATGCTGTGGCATGACATAACCTTGTTGCCATTTATGCTGTTGTAAACGTTTGACACCGCGCTCTTCGCGCATCCGTCGACGATCTTGCTGATCGTCATCATCTGAATCGCGAAAGTCACGCCCGCGTGGCTCATTGCCATAGCGTGGATGATCGTGGTCAAACTGAGGGGCAGCAGTACTGAGACTGCTTGCCATCAAAGCACTGAAAGAGATTGCCAATACTGTCAAAATCTTTTTCATGTTGAATCCTCATTAAGGTAATTTCATTCTTTCCTATAATGTACGAAAAAAATGCAGAGAAACTGTGAAGATGAATTGGGTATTTATTAACAAATGCAGAGATATTAAGAAGATTATGCCCAATTCTAAGCCTGAATTAAATCATCAATTGCGCCAAAGTCCAAAGCAAACAGTCTGTATCTTCTGATTTTTGACTCATTTTGAGGGCTCAGATCCCCCTTTGTCAAAGAATGCATAACGCATTCTTTAATTCCACTGCTGCGCCAGATGTTGTAATGAACGGATTGAATGAACCACTGCTTCAGCTTGGCTGACATCCTCTAAAGCACCAATCAGGCTTTCGTGGAGTTGTAAATGATGGATATCACGAATGGTGTCATGTTTACGTTGTAAATCAGCCATGCTGCATCCTTATTTTCAATTTTTGATGAATTAGGATGATAAATCGGAAATTTTAATCTGAAAAACCGAATATTTTTATTAAAATAATTTAAAAATACGATTTAAAATATCGAGCTAGCCAAGCTGAGTTTTCAACTTGGCTGATTCGGCTTAATAGGCGTAGTTGAGGTCGGTATAATCACTCAATGACTTCTGCACATGCGCTTGAATAAATTCACGTACATCGGCTGCAGTCATCGGTTCACCATTTTTGCTGATGGCATGCTCAATATCGGGCTGACCCTCAATTTTAATGCGATAAACAAAGCTTTTCTTGGCTTTGTATTGTTCATCATCCTTGGCAATGACCGTCACGTAGTGATAGCTATGTTCAAAGTTCAAGTCGGTATGGGCAAAAACAAACTGGTCGAAAAGTTTCAGTGTGGCGCCATTTTCCAATGCTTGAAGTTCCTCCACAACACTGGCTTCAAACTTCATCCCATATTTTTCTGAAATCGGCTGTTGGTCAATCAACAGGCTAACCATACCATCTTCAGTGGGTTGTACAGTGATGTTGCTCAAGTCTGTCATGGCATATGCTTCAAAAATGGAGTTGGGCATCAGTATCCGCAAAAATTGAAAAAAGACAACCTTTTCAGAACTTGAGATCATGTTGCAGATGACTAAGCTTCAGTTTGATACATAAAAAAAGGAAGCCGAAGCTTCCTCTTGAGTGACACATTTTAGTCCTGTGCATCAATACTTTGACCATTCATATGCAAACTGTCATCGCCCATCAAGTACAGATAGGCAGGCATGATATTTTCAGGCGTTGGCAATCTTTTTGGATCTTCATCGGGATAGGCTTTTGCACGCATTGCAGTGCGGGTCGCCCCCGGATTGATACAGTTAAAGCGGATATTCGGTGAGGTATTTTCTTTGGCAAACAGTTGGCTGACCGCTTCAATCGCGATCTTAGACACCGAATATGCGCCCCAACGTTCACGCGTTTCACGTCCGACACCTGAGCTGGCAAAAACCACGGAGGCATGCTCAGATTTTTTCAGGAGTGGCATTAACTCTTGAGTCATAACGAATGGCGCACGCAAGTTGACGGCCATCACATCATCCCAGACATCGACAGGATAATTTTCCAGTTCGGTGCGCTCACCTAAAATGCCCGCATTATGCAAAATGCCATCTAGGCGCCCAAACTGACGCTCTAAGGTGTCGACCAGTAATTCATAATCACGAGGAGAGGCGCTCGACAGCTGCAAGGGTAAAATTGCAGGTTGCGGCGCACCTAAGCCTTCAATTTCATCATAAATGACTTCGAGCTTATTTAAGGTACGCCCATGCAGCACTACAGTTGCGCCGTGTAGGGCATAACTTAATGCAGCAGCACGACCAATACCATCGCCCGCACCTGTAATTAAGATGATGCGATCTTTGAGCAGATCGGGGCGAGGTTGATATTCTGAATATTTCATCATTACCTCCTCGTTATTTTGATTTTTTAATTGTGATCAAGTCAGTGAGTTGGATGGTGTAGTTTGACTCATAAGAGACTGAATAACATCGTCCAATTCAGCCACAGTCTTCACTATACAATCTGCTTGCCACGCTGTTAAGTCATCTTTGTGCGCGAATGGTAAATAACCATAAGCCGCCAAAATGGTATACATTTGTGCGTTACGACCCGCATCGATGTCACGTGGATGATCGCCGACATAGATACAGTCTTGAGGCGCAATCGCGATGTGCTTGGCAGCCAAATACATCGGTTCAGGATCAGGCTTGGTCTGTGAGACATCCTCTGGGCAAACCAAAACCGCACAGCGCTCTGTCAAATTCAGCGCGTCTAATAATGCTTCACTGAGCCAACGCGGTTTATTGGTGACAATGCCCCAAGGAACCTCTTGGTTTTCAAGTTTTTCAATAAGCGGATACATGCCCGAAAACAGGTCAGTATCTACTGCGATATCGGCACCGTAGGTATCTAAAAAACGCTGACGATGTGCCAGAAAAATCGGGTCTTCGACCGCAAGTTCTGGATAAACCAATTTCACCATGGCCCGTGCACCTTCGGAGACTTGGCTACGGATCAGGTCTGCATCGACCACAGCGACGCCTTTTTCACGGCACATGTCTTGAATAATGCGAATAAAGTCGGCAGCCGTGTCGATTAGGGTGCCGTCAAGGTCGAATAAGACGGCTTTCATGCAGCACCTTCTTTGACGGTATAAACCATGTAATTGACATCGACATTCGGCGCTAACCAATAGCGTTTGGTCAAGGGATTGTAATGTAAACCCGTCATGTCTTTTAGTTTGAGTCCTGCGCCGCGAATATCATGTGCCAGTTCTGAGGGCTTAATGAATTTTTGATAATCGTGGGTGCCTTTGGCTAACATACGCAGTAGATATTCAGCACCAATAATGGCAAACAGGTAGGCTTTGGGATTACGGTTAATGGTGGAGAAGAATACATGACCGCCTGGTTTAACCAGTTTATGGCAGGCTTCAATGATTGAGGCTGGATTGGGTACGTGTTCCAACATTTCCATACAGGTCACGACATCGTATTGTCCTGCTTGTTCTTCTGCGAGCTGCTCAACTGGAATTTGGCGATATTCGATATGCTCAACACCTTCTTGTTCTGCATGTAAACGTGCCACATTTAGGGGGGCTTCGCCCATATCAATGCCGAGCACATCTGCACCACGACGTGCCATACTTTCAGCTAAAATTCCGCCACCACAGCCGACATCAAGGACTTTTTTCCCACTGAGTCCACCTGCATGTTCATCAATCCAGTTTAAGCGCAGTGGGTTGATCATATGTAAAGGGCGGAACTCCGAGTGCTGATCCCACCATATGGCAGCAAATGCTTCAAATTTGGCAATTTCTTGTGGATCAACATTCAGTTGCGACATCGTCGGCACCTCAATTTAAGTCATGATATTTAAAACGTTCAATAGGGCTTAGTGTAGCGTTTATTCTAGAAAAAGCGATAAAAGCCTGAAAAAAGTTCACAGAATGAAAACGAATTTGGCATATTTGATTTATAGTATTTGCATAAACTTATCATAATGATTTTGAGGACAATAAGTTCAATGAAAAAACTCCTTTTGAGTGGCTTAGCAACCGCTGTTTTCGCTATTTCTGGCAGCGCATTGGCTGCAAATTTCGTGGCAGGTCAGGACTATATGGTCGTACCAACACCTGTACAGGTAGAAGTGCCAGGAAAAATTGAAGTCCGCGAATTCTTTTGGTATGGCTGTGGTCACTGTTTTAAACTTGAACCGCATATGCAGACTTGGTTGAAAAAACTACCGAAAGATGTGCGTTTTGTGCGTACGCCAGCAGCCATGAATCCAGTGTGGGAGCAAGCGGCGCGAGCTTATTATGTCTCTGAGGCCTTAGGTGTACGTAAAAAGACCCACTTGACGTTATTCCATGCCATTCATGATCAAAATCAACCAATTCTAGAGCAACCTGCTTTAGCCAAGTTCTATACTCAGTTTGGTATTCCAGAAGCGAAATTTAACAGCACTTATAAATCATTTGCGATCACTTCAAAAATTGCACAAGCACAAGACTTAGCCAAGCGTTATCAACTCAGTGGTGTTCCTGCGGTAACGGTGAATGGTAAATATATTGTGCAAGGCGAAGATGCTAAAGTGACTCAAGTCGTGGATTACTTGATTGAAAAAGAACGTGCTGCCAAATAAGCTGAATCTGTTTTAAGTCCTTATTAAGTTAAAAAGCCTGCGTCAGCAGGCTTTTTTATGGGTTAAAAACGTTTATTGCGCGGCTGATGCAGGCTGCAATAAATCCTCATAACGCAGCTCAATTTTTCTTAAGGTTTTTAAGCGCCAAAGTTGATGACGGGCTTCGGCTTCATAGCCGTTAAAGGCCAAGAGTTTGGCAAATTTGGTCAAATCATAGGGGATCGGGTAGTTCAGTACCATTTCCTCATAGTCACGAATTTGCTCAGGGCTGACTTTGCTGTATGGATTTAACTGAATCCATGCAATGCGGCGGTTAAACTCCGACAGCAGTAAAATGTGATCTTGATTGGTGAACTTTTCAGGGGTGTGTTCATAACGAGAAGCTTGATTCAGCTTTGGTACCATCAACTCATAGTCACGAATAATCAGTGCGACTAAGACCACACAGACAGTAAATGTGATCGGCATGGCAAAGCTCGGTAAAGTCCACGTTTTCACTTTTTGCTGAGATTGAATAATGCCTAGAATCAATCCGAGTGGTAGCAAGAAATAAGCGTAGAACAACGGAAATTCGAGCATTCCGTGAATCAGTAAAGCGCCGACCATCAGGAGGCCAATCACAGATTCGAGCGATGTCGCATGCTTTTGCAGTTGATAGCCCCAATAGCTGAGATAGGCAAAAAATGGAATCGCAATCACTAATCCATTCCACACAATAAAGTCGAGAATGAAGTTGTGCGCACTTTTCACCCAAACGGGGCCTTGGAACTGATCACTGATTAGGGTGTAAGCCACACTGGTTTGATGCCAACCATAACCAAACCAAGGTCGTTCAGCAATGGCATGGAGCATCTGTTGCCAAATGGCAAGACGTGACATATCGCCCGTTGCTCGCGCAACTGCATCACGGGTTTGGGTCACTTCGACATTAGACAGCTGAGCCAACAGGTGATTGAGCTGTGGAATAAACGCAGTAAATGCAATGAACAACGCAAACCATGCGAGGGCACTATACCACTTCAGTTGAACCACATCTTTGTACTGTTGATAGAGCAAATACAGAAGTACACAGATACTTGCGACCCATGATGTGCGTGACTGACTCAGTGCCACTGCATATAGCATCAATGCAGCACTGACGCACAGCAGAATCGAGTTGAATTTTTTCTTTTCAAATAGGTACAGTGTGCCGAGTAAGGACAGTATCAGAAAGCTCGCCATATTGTTCGGCTGAGCAAAGTTGGCATAAGGGCGATCGCCTTTTAAGGCAGTCATGCCGGGAATGTACTGTTCAATATTGAGCCATTGGCAAGTGGCGATGAACGCTGTTACCAGACCGACTGACCAAAATACACTACACAGACCACTAAATAATTGTTCACGTTCTAAGGGTTTTTGGCTCAGGTTAAAACCTAAAACCATACTCAGCCAGAATGCAAAGATATATAAGCCACACATCAGCGCTTTGCTGAAAAAGAACAGCTCGCCAAAACCATACTGAATGAAGGGCACCAGACTCAACAGCAATAGCGGCAGACTCACTTCCGGGAGCAAGAGTTTTTCTTTTAAAAATAAGGCAGAGAGTGCAAATAAAGATAAAAATGCAAACAATTCACCTGTATAGGTGACCCAAGGTCGATAATGAATGGGCAATAGCCATGCCAAGGCAATACAGACACTCGCTGCTAAAAAAAGAAAAAAACGCATAGGAGCTACAGATGAAAAAACTGGCTCTATGATAGTGAAAAAGCATCCAAGTTTGAGCAAAGCGCATTAAAAATTTTGTAATACAGCAAAAATTACGTCTGCGAGCGGCTTAATGTAAGGTCGGATTGGCTTGTTTGGTTTGAGCAGATGGTCGTTGCCAATTGGAGATTCCGCGGAACATGAGTTGAATCTGCACGATGGTTTGCAGTTTAAATGCAGTCTGCTGCTGTCGTAGTTTCTCGGGAGCCACATCTCGACTCAAACCAATCCAGCGCATGGCCCAGTTAAAGGATGCATCCATTAAAATATTGGCCAATACTTTGAGGTCTTCGCTGTCATGAATATGTTGCATGCTTTCAATACGGGTTAATTCATGGGCGAAGTCATCGATTAAAAAGGCAATTTCTCGCTCAATGGCTGCACGGATCAAGGCAGAACCACCCCAACGTTCTCCAATCAAGAAAATCCACTGTTCAGGATGTTGCTCTACAGCATGAAAAAATAAGTCTAGACTATGCTCAATCGTGGCATGTGGCCCATAAACATAGCTTTGTCCTAATTGCGTCAACATACTTTTGATGTGAAGCGCCGCTTGGTCGACCAGTTCAAGTCCTAACTCATCCAAATCATTAAAGTGGCGATAAAAAGCGGTCGGTACTAAACCCACTTGGCGAGTGACTTCACGGAGACTAATGCGAGCAAAGGAACGTCCCGAGGTGCTGAGTTGTAATGCAGCATTCAGCAAAGCTTGGCGGCTTTGTTGTTTACGTTCTTCTCGAATCGACATAGATGATTGCCTCAGCCTCTTTTAAGCTTCAGTTTAACAAAGAATATGGATGGGTAGGGAAACAGGCGATCAATTACAAATGCAATGCAGTCAGACAAATGCTTTGGGTCTGCTTCTGCTATACTATGCGCCAACCTATTTAGTCAGATGAAGGGCGTATTATGCGTATCGACCAACGAACATTAGATCAATTACGTGATGTCACCATTACTCGTAACTACACACGTTATGCGGAAGGTTCGGTATTGGTTGAGTTTGGTCATACCAAAGTTCTTTGTACGGCAAGTATTGATAACTCAGTACCACGCTTTTTAAAAGGCAAGGGTCAGGGCTGGGTAACTGCTGAATATGGCATGTTGCCACGTTCGACGCATACCCGGAGTGACCGTGAGGCTGCGCGTGGTAAGCAAAGTGGTCGTACTCAAGAAATTCAACGTTTGATTGGCCGTAGTCTGCGTGCCATGGTGGATTTAAAAAAACTCGGTGAAAATACCATTACCATTGACTGTGATGTGATTCAGGCGGATGGTGGTACACGTACTGCTGCGATCACCGGTGCTGCGGTGGCCCTCATTGATGCGATGAACACATTGCTTGAGAAAAAGAAAATTAAGCAAGATCCATTAAAAGGCTTAGTGGCTGCAATTTCAGTCGGTATTTTCCAAGATGAAGTGCTGTTAGACTTGTGCTATGAAGAAGACTCAAACTGCCAAACGGATTTAAACGTGGTCATGACCCAAGCTGGTGAATTTATTGAAATTCAAGGCACGGCAGAAGATAAACCATTTACCCGTGTACAGTGCAATGCCATGTTAGAAATGGCAGAAAAGGGCATTCAAGAATTGGTGAAAAAACAACAGCAAGCACTGGGTTGGTAAGTTTTAACCAAATAAAAAAACGCACTCTAGAGTGCGTTTTTTTATTGTGTGTCGCTTGAATGCAAACTATTGAAATTAAGCATTAAAACGCATAGAAAGGTCGACTGCTTTGACATCTTTGGTCAATACACCCATCGAAATATAATCCACGCCTGTGCTTGCGACTTTACGCAAGTTGGCAATGGTGATATTCCCTGACGCTTCCAATTTACACCGTCCTGCAACATGCTTGACCGCATCAATCATTTGTTGCTGACTAAAGTTGTCTAACATCACGATATCAGCTTTTGCTTCCAATGCTTGCTCTAATTCCGTCCAGGTTTCGACTTCGACCTCGACAGGTTTGCCCGGGGCAATTTGATGGGCTTTGGCAATGGCTTGTGCGATGCCGCCTGCTGCCATGATGTGATTTTCTTTGATTAAAAAAGCATCGAATAGACCTAAACGATGATTTTGACCACCGCCGACTGCGACAGCATATTTCTGGGCAATACGCAGACCCGGTAGGGTTTTACGGGTGTCGAGCAACTTGGTGTTTAAGCCATCGAGCTGTTTGACATATTCCGCAGTTTTGCTGGCCACAGCAGATAGTGTTTGTACAAAGTTGAGTGCAGGGCGTTCAACCGTAAGTAAGCTGCGTGCTGAACCCGCCAGTTTAAAAATGGTTTGATTGGCACGAACCAGATCGCCATCGTTTTTGAGCCACGTGATTTGTACACTTGGATCAAAAGCCGCAATTAATGCATTGACCCAAGGTTGACCTGCAAGAATCATGTCTTCACGGCTAATAATGGTCGCAGTCGCTTGTTCATCTTCAGGTATTAAAAGCGCCGTAATGTCACCATCACCGATGTCTTCTTGTAATGCCTGTTGAATATTCAGTTGAATAGATTGTTCAAGCAGTTGCTGCGATATGCTCATCCGATTGTCCGTATCTTTATAGAAGCCATGAAAATTGCGTAATATATTAGCATTTTTCCTGAAAAAGGCGTGAAAATTTCAGAATCAAACGCTGACCAATTTGAGAAATGACTGGGAAAGATTTAGCATGAGAGACATTAAAAAAGATTGCCCAAAGGGCGCAATGGGTTTGAGGAATAAAAATATGCAGGTCATTCCGTCGTTTCAAGTGCAAGCAGGGCAACTGCTGAGAGCAAGACAAATTCCATCGCCTAATTTTAACGCACGCCCTGCTGATACTGAGATTCAACTGATTGTCATCCATAATATCAGTTTGCCTCCCTCACAGTTTGGTGGCGGTTATATTGAACAATTTTTTCAAAATCAATTGGATTGGTCAGTACATCCATATTTTCAAACCATTCAAGGTATGCAAGTCTCAGCGCATTTACTGATTTTAAGAAGTGGTGAAGTCTTACAATTTGTCAATTTTAACGACCGTGCATGGCATGCAGGACGTTCAAGCTATTTGGCCAAGAAAGAGTGTAATGATTATTCGATTGGTATTGAGCTTGAGGGCAGTGATGACTTGCCTTTTGAAGATGCTCAATATGAAACATTGGTACACGTGACGGCCTGTTTACAACAGGCCTATCCTCAAATTCAGCAGCATTTGGCAGGACATTCCGATATTGCGCCAGGACGTAAGACCGATCCAGGCGCATTTTTTGATTGGTTAGACTATCGAAATCGTTTGCAGC
Organism: Acinetobacter sp. MF4640; assembly: GCF_002018895.1. Lineage (NCBI taxonomy): Bacteria > Pseudomonadati > Pseudomonadota > Gammaproteobacteria > Moraxellales > Moraxellaceae > Acinetobacter > Acinetobacter sp. MF4640. Next base: position 28,962 of record NZ_MVOM01000047.1, read on the forward strand.
AGTTAAAAAGTCAATGAATTGAGAGTCTACAACAACATTAAACAATCAAATATTCGCTGAAGTTTCATTACAATAGCGGCAAATGAAAAACTAGGTGGATACGATGGCGCTGTGGCGGTCAACCGTAATTGTAAGTGCAATGACCATGCTTTCTCGGGTCTTGGGTTTGGTACGAGACATTGTCTTACTAAATGTCTTTGGTGCGGGGAAAGATTTCGATACCTTTGTGGTGGCCTTTCGTATCCCGAACTTCTTCCGTCGGCTATTTGCTGAGGGAGCATTCTCACAGGCGTTTATTCCAGTACTGACCGAATATAAAACTGGGCGTACCCATGCGGAAGTTCAGATTCTGATTAGCCGTGTCTTTGGTTGTTTAATGACGGTTATGACGGCTTTAACCTTCCTCGCTATGGTCGCCGCCCCAGCAGTGCTATACATCTATGCACCGGGCTTCCATGCCGATCCAGAGAAGTTCGACCTCGCGGTTTCAATGTTCCGCCTCACTATTCCTTACCTATTGTTTATGTCGTTGACGGCATTTGCCAGCAGTATTTTAAACAGTTATGGTTCCTTTGCTTCGCCCGCCTTTTCACCGGTATTGCTGAATGTTGCGATGATTGCGGGGGCATGGTGGTTAACGCCGTATATGGCGGAGCCGATCATGGCACTCGGTTGGGCGGTGATTGCTGCGGGTGTATTGCAACTGGCGATCCAAATTCCTGAACTGTGGCATAAAAAGTTACTGATTCCGCCGAAAGTTGATTTTAAACATGAAGGGGTGGATCGCATCATGAAATTGATGCTGCCTGCGCTATTTGGTGTTTCTGTCACGCAAATCAACTTACTCCTGAACACCATTTGGGCTTCGTTTATGCAAGATGGTTCTGTGTCTTGGTTATATAGTGCGGAACGTATGACTGAATTACCTTTGGGCTTGATTGGGGTAGCGATTGGTACGGTGATTTTACCCGCATTGTCGACCCGTCATGCAGAGCAAAATATGTCGAAGTTCCGTGGCATGATGGATTGGGCTGCGAAGGTCATTGTTTTAGTGGGGGTGCCAGCGAGTATCGCGCTGTTTATGTTATCGACCCCCATTATTCAGGCCCTGTTCCAACGCGGTCAATTCACCATTGAAGATACGCAAATGACGGCTTTGGCGCTGCAATGTATGAGTGCTGGGGTGATTTCATTTATGTTGATTAAGGTCTTTGCACCTGGGTTTTATGCGCAGCAAGACACCAAAACGCCAGTCCGTGTCGGTTTAATGGCCGTTGCCGCAAATGCGATTTTAAACGTGGTGTTTATTGGCTTCTTTAAACTGATTGACTGGCAGGCAGAGCATATGGCTTTAGCTTTAGCTTCTTCGGGCTCTGCACTCGTGAATGCGGGGATGTTGTATTTCTATCTACACAAGCGCGATATTTTCCGTTTTGGCGCACACTGGAAAAAACTATTTATCCAGTTTGGTATTGCTAACGCCATGATGATTGCGGCATTGTGGTATGCATTGACTTGGTATAAGGGTGATGTGTCACAGTGGATTCGCGTTGCCGAAGTGATCGGGCTGTGCGTGGTCGGCGTTGTGGCTTATGCGGTTGGTTTGCTCCTAACAGGCTTTAGACCACGTCATCTCAAACATGAAGCCTAAAACAAAGCAGTACTTTTTTTATATAGTCAAATCATTATAAAACCAATACAATGGTGCAATGAGTTATTCAGAACATTTTAGACGTAAAATTTTAGCTAAGCTTGAGGAAGGTTATTCTATTCGAGCGGTAGCTGCACAATTTGAAATTAATAAAAATACCATTGTTGAATG
>NZ_MVOM01000048.1:0-29070 GCF_002018895.1 Acinetobacter sp. MF4640
TACAACTTCGGCCGCAGACTCAAAACACTCAGGGGCCTGACTCCCTACGAATTCATCTGCAAACAGTGGACAGATGAACCTGAACTTTTTAAAATTGATCCGATCCATCAAATGCCGGGACTAAACACCTAGCCTATTAGATAAATTTTATCAGCCCGAAGCAGGAAAAATTGAGCTCGATGGGATTGATCTACAAGACATCGACACCACTTATTTACGCGATCACATTGGCCTCGTCTTACAGAAAAATCACATTTTCCAAGGCAGTATTTTAGACAATATTCGCTATGGAAAAATCAATGCCACGGATGATGAAGTCTATGCTGCCGCAGAAAAAGCCTCTATTCATGAACAAATTTTGCAGCTACCCGCAGCTTATCAATCCGATGCACTGATGCTCTCAGGCGGGCAACAACAGCGCATTGCACTGGCACGGATGTTCCTCAAAAATCCACCGATTATTTTTCTGGATGAACCGACCGCCAGTCTCGATGCGATTGCTAGCGAGCAAATTAAACAGAGCCTCGATGAGATCAAACAAGGGCGAACGGTGATTATTATTTCGCATAGTTTGTCACAAATTATCGATGCCGATTATACCTATGTCATGAAGGAAGGTTGTATTGCTGAACATGGAGAACATGAAGCGCTGTACCGTCAGGATGGGGTCTATAAGGAAATTTTCGATGCCATGGCCAAGAGCCTCAATATTGAAAAAATTGCCAAGACTTTTGAAGATGATACTGAGGAAGAAACGCATAGCTAATGAATCTCAGGTACAAAAAAAGCTCCCGCAGGAGCTTCTTAAAAATCTAACAATCAAGGCTGTTTTAAGTATGGCCAAGCCGCTTTGAGGTAAATAAACATCGACCATAAAGTCAAAATTACTGCGGTATACAACAATGCATAAGCCAACATTTCAAGCGGCTGCCAATTCAGTAAGAACACGGTAATTGCAATCATTTGAAAAGCAGTTTTATATTTCCCGACCGTAGACACGGCTACATTAGTACGTGCACCCAATTCTGCCATCCATTCACGCAGTGCTGACACCGTAATTTCACGGGAAATAATCACAATCGCCGCAAATGCCATCGAAATTTCTGGTTTCCACTGCACCAACACGATCAGTGCTGCTGCCACCATCAATTTATCCGCAACAGGGTCTAAGAAACGCCCAAATGCAGAGGTCTGATTTAAAGTCCGCGCCAAATAACCATCGAACCAATCTGTCACCGCTGCAACGACAAAAATAGACGTCAACAAAATATGACGAGACATACTTACCGCTTGTTCAGCGATACCCATTACAGGGGGCCAATAGGCCACCAACAAAAAGACCGGAATTAAGGCAATACGCGCCAAGGTCAAGATATTAGGAATATTCAGGATGCGACCTGTAGTCATAAACACCGCCCGTTGTTTCCCTCATGTACGATGAAAATGCACACTTTTTTGAGGTTTAATCCATCGTTAATAGCGCCCACTTTATACGAATTGACCTAAGGTGTCACTAGGCAAACACGGTAACTGTTTGACGCGAAATTGCAATTAAACGATTCTGATCATCCCACAAATAGGCGGCTTCGGTGGAATATCCATCCGCAGCATATTGCGTTTCAACGTGGTATTTCATCCAATCGTGTAACTGATTTTTCAGCGGATGCACATAGGTCAAATGCCATGTTAGCGAACTGGCAGGTGCCATACTTTTAAACATCGGTAGCACCCCTGGTGGCCAAATGTCCATCGACACCATGAGGTCGGCTACGGTCATGTCTCGATTTTCATGTAAGTCTGGATTAAAGCGATACCAGCCAGAAAAGTCAGGCTTTGGGCTGGCTGTACACGGATGCTGCCCTGTCACCCAAACCATATCCAGCTGCTTAAAACACTCAGGTGCAAGCGGGTGATGCGGCGCTGTTGTAAGACCATCAACCGATGGAAACGCGGGTGCTACAGGTTCTTGATGCACATGGATACTCGATTCACGCTGTGTCCCGAAGCTTGCCACCAAAATACTTTGAACTGCATCATCTTGCCATAAACGCACTTCCAAGGTCGTAACCGACTTGCCTTGACGTAGAATCTCGCTGGTTAAACGAACTTTGGCCTGTTGTACTGGGCCAACAAAAGTCACGCTACAACTGAGTAAATGCTTCGTGTCATCGGCAAGAGTCAACAATGCTTTTTGCATCATTAAACCTGCGACCAGTCCACCATAAATCGTGCGTCCTTGTAACCAGCCTGTAGGAATATCAATCCATTCTTGTTCTGCTAAAGCCTGATAACTGTGTTGAAGCGACATGTGGCATCCTTGTTTTAAATTCCGTCTATATCTTTACAACACAATTCAACCAATGTGAATGATCAATGACCCATGGGTCAATAAGCACTTTTGCCATCGCAGTAGATGCGGTTCTACTCATGCAAAACTTTATAAATAGTACGGGCCATCACTTCGCCCAAACCAGGGACTCCGGTTAAGTCTTTCTCGGAGGCCTTTAACACCCCTTGAATCCCGCCAAAGTGCGTCAACAAATCGCGGCGGCGTTTCGGCCCCAAACCTGGAATTACTTCCAAAATCGATGAACCCCGTTTTTTATCGCGTTTGGCTCGGTGCTTGGTTATCGCAAAGCGATGCGCCTCATCACGCACCTGTTGAATCAAATGCAACGCTTTATGATCTTCAGGCAACTGAATTTTAGTTCCATCAGTAAAGTGTAGGGTTTCAAGGCCCGGTTTACGCCCCTCGCCTTTTGACACCCCAACCATAAAGGCCTCTAAACCTAGCTCTTGCATGACTTCCATCGCCATATGCAATTGCCCTTTACCACCATCAATCAGCAGTAAATCAGGCAGCATGGCTTTTTTATAACGACGGGTCAGCGCTTGACGCATTGCGGCATAGTCATCACCCGCGGTAATGTCTTGAATTGAAAACTGACGATAATCACGCTTACGAATGCCGCCACTGTCGAATACCACACAGGAAGCCACGGTTTCTTCACCCATGGTATGTGAGATGTCAAAACATTCGATCCGATCAATCGGACGTCCCACCACTTGTTCAAGTTGATGGAAACGCTCATTCAGTTCAAAGTGATTGGCCAATTGCCCTTTGATTGCATGCTGCACATTCATCTGTGCCAGCTCTAACCACTCTGCACGTGTCTCACGCACGCTATGTTTAATCTGTACTTTCTTATCAAACTGTTGTTGTAACGCTTGTTCCAGTTCTTTTCGATCGGGCAATTCGACATTTACAATCACCTCACTGGGTACTTCATCCGCCACTTGGAAATAAAAGTTCGCTATGAAGTCGGCCAGCATTTGCCCCAAACCCTCTCCGAGCATATCTGGAAAATAACTTTTACCTCCGAGCATTTTGCCGTTGCGCACATGCATGATCTGCACACAGGTTACCCCTGCCTGATAGGCAATCGCTAAAATATCGGCCTCACCTTTGAGCTTATAAATAGCTTGTTGAGACTGGACATCCCGCAACAGCGCCATACGGTCACGGTAAAACACCGCTTTTTCAAATTCTAGGGCTTCGGCCGCTTGCTCCATTTTCGCAATCAGTTCTTGATTCAGCTCTTTGGTATCCCCTTGTAAAAAACGAATCGAGTTATCGACATCATTTTTATACTCTTCAGGGCTAATGAGTCCCACACACGGCGCTGAACAACGTTTAATTTGATACTGCAAACAAGGACGCTTACGCTGTGAAAAATAGCTATTTTCACACTGACGAACATTAAACAGCTTTTGCAAAACCAACAAAGTATCCCGTGCATTATAAGCGCTCGGATACGGCCCAAAAAACTTTCCGACTTGGTGTTTGCCTTTGCCTCGACCCGATGCAATCCGTGGATACGGTTTGTCGGCAGAGACAAAGATATACACATAGGACTTATCGTCCCTGAGCATGATGTTATAGGGTGGACGGTGCAGCTTAATCAGGTTTTGTTCAAGCAGCAGTGCTTCAGTTTCGGAACGAACAACTAAGGTTTCGATGTCATAAATACGCGCCACCAAAGCCTGCGTCTTCGGGTGCTCAATAGTTTTGACAAAATAACTCGAGACACGATTTTTTAAATTTTTCGCTTTGCCCACATACAGCAGTTCACCGTCTTTGCCGAGCATGCGATAAACGCCCGGCAGTGTGGTCATATTGGCTAAAATTTTTTCGATATGTTCTCGTGCGTTTTCGTTCACAGGGTTCCCTAATTTTCTCGGCTCGTCGTCAACTGCTTTGCTTAGGCTTAGCCTTTGATCTGTCTTTTAGATTGGGCATGTCTGACGCATTTCAAGCACATGAAAGTGCATTTCAAAACCAGTCTAGCTGGCAAAAGACATTGATGCTGAGGCTGAAGGCTTACTCCAGATCCATCGCTTCAAAATCGATCCGTTCAAACACACCTTGTTCATTGCGGGCAAAGTGGCTTCCTGCAGGTGCATTTAAGTGAGCAATGATGTCCGCATCATAATTGGCAATCACATTGACCTCATAAAGACCTAAGTTTTCAGGGTCTTCAATATAGTCATCTCCTTCTTCACCCGATAAAAACACCCAACCACTTTCATCGCTAGATTGTGCTTCTTCACGGTACATATAGGCCACTTTTAGGCCTTGCACCGTAATCATATCTGAAGCGATACAACTTCCCATATGCGGCACTAAAGTTTGAATTTGTGTCGGACTCAATTGATACGACTTCATAAGCATATCCTTCAACGGCAAGTAGACGTTTTGCAAGTAGAGGTTTGGGGGGATGAACAGAACTCAAGTTTATTTTACTTTAGTCTTCACGGCATATTTGAGCAAGGCTTTCACTCGCTTAGGCCCGTAAAGCATACAACTTGCCTAAGACTGTATTTATGACAATTTTAACGCAGCTTTAAACGCTACTTTATCTTTCGGTGACACCAAAATGGTTTTGGTTTGTCCCTCTTTTAAGTATTCAATCTTTAGACGATCTAAGGACAAGGCTGGTGAACTGATGGAATTATCTGTTTCAGAAACAGACTGTATCGCAGTCAAGGGAATGATCCATTTAAAACAGAGACTGCGAATTGTCAGTTGCTCCTGATCGACCACATAGCGGGTACTCCACAGCGGCCACCACAGTAAAACAATAGTCAAAGCATAGACCACAACGAACAAAAGATTTTGCATCAAAATGCCTTTGCCATAGGTGGTCAAAATCAATTGGGCTAACAGGCCTGACATAGCAATAATAAACCCCAAAAACCACCAGTCCATCTTCGAACGAAACTTTTGCACCTTGAAACCTCATGCTTTATCTAAGTTATAAGTTGCGATCTTAAAAATGACACAGATACGCGCTCATGTTGTTTTTAGTTTTAACTGGATAAAGCATAAAGCCATACGTGGTTCGAATCCACTGTGAGCCTTGAAATAAATAGAAAAATCAAAAGGGCAGATAGGCTTCCCCCTTTTCTGCCCAAATAAAAAACGCCCCTCAGGGCGCTTAATGTGCTTTAAAACACATAAGGCCGAACAAAGATCAAAAAGAAAATTCCGAGCATCAGGAACCACTTTAAGAAGTAGTACAATTGACGGTTGGTTTTCTTCAAAGCTTTGGCTTTGATCCGCACTTGATAGACATAACCAAAGACTTTATTCAGCCCACCCGTTTGATCCCCTGCTTCATTTGGAGAACTGGCAGCGGTCATAACTTTTTTACCAAACCAATGGTTAAACTTTTGCATAAAGCGTGTTTTTAAAGGACGCTCGACATCAGCAAAGAAAATAATGCGGTTTTGATCAGTGGTGTTTTCGGCATAGTGAATATAAGTTTCATCAAAGACCACACTTTCACCATCGCGCCATGAATAGCGCTGACCATCCACATCAATAAAGCAGCGGTCATCGTTCGGTGTGATCAGCCCCAAGTGATAACGTAATGAACCCGCATAAGGGTCACGGTGACGAACCAAACGGCTGTCTGGTGCCAGTTCGGTAAACATCGCGGCTTTAATGGTCGGCAAAGTTTGCAGCAACGCCGTCGTTTTTGGACAAAGTTCAGCTGCTGACGGATGCGCAGAGTCATACCATTTCAGATAAAAACGCTTCCAGCCTGTTTTGAAAAAGGAATTAAATCCCAAGTCATCATAACTGCTCGATGCTTTAATTCCGCCTTTTTCATATAAAGCTTTTGCTTCATCACGAATCATTTCCCAGTTTTCATCCAACACTTTTAAATCTTGAAAATGCTGTGTGTCGATATACGGCTGATTCGGCACCTTTGAAAACATGTACATGAGATAGTTAATCGGTGCAAGAATCGTTGAATGATCGAAAAATTGACGATAAAACGAGTGACGAACCTTCCCACGTTGCTGAATATAAAGTGCAGAAAGAATAAAAATCGCCAGAATGATCCACTTAATCATATGAAAACCTGGAAACCAAAGAAAACGAAATAAAAGAAAAAGACCGGTATTCGGTCTAGACTGCAAATTGTAACATAGGCTGCAAAGTACGTCCTATTTCCAGCTTTTCATCACAAGTTTTCATTCTGTTTGGGTTTACCTGCAAGTGTAGCATTGACTAAATTGCCAAAATCGGCGCAAAGGTTGACTTGAAATATAAGGACGCTGTCTAATCGTTTTTTGATCACTCATCCATAAAAAATCTTAAATGAAACAAAAACTTCACTCTATTTAGACCACATCATTTAAAAATACATCATGCAAGCACACGAAATAATTGAATAAAAATAGATGACCCTTGCGTCACGGCTTGATACAACTTGTTATGTTCTTTTTCGATATAGTTATCGTAAGATTGGCGGAGCATAGATGTACGTAGGAATGACGTACTCGCTTCACAACATCAACTTAGAAGTCCTCCAAAATAAAGGAGATCAGGCATGATCCACGCTGGCAATGCCATTACCGTCCAAATGCTTTCGGACGGAATTGCAGAATTCCGCTTTGACTTACAAGGTGAGTCGGTCAACAAATTTAACCGTGCAACGATTGAAGATTTCAAAGCTGCAATTGACGCTGTTAAAGCAAACGGTGACATCAAAGGCTTAATCGTTACTTCGGCTAAATCTACATTTATCGTTGGCGCAGATATTACTGAATTTGGTGCAAACTTCGCTCAAGGCGAACAAGCGATTGTGGATTGGGCATTGCCTGTTCACGACATCTTCAACGCATTTGAAGATTTAGAGATTCCTAAAGTTGCAGCGATCAATGGTATGGCATTGGGCGGCGGCTTTGAAATGTGCCTCGTGTGTGACTATCGTGTGATGTCAGAAGCGGCTCAAGTCGGTCTTCCTGAAATCAAACTGGGCATCTTCCCTGGTTTCGGTGGTACGGTTCGTTTAAGCCGTCTAATTGGTATCGACAATGCAGTTGAATGGATGGCCATGGCTAATCCTAAAAAACCTGCTGCGGCACTGAAAGACGGTGCGGTTGATGCGGTTGTTGCTGCAGACAAACTACAAGACGCGGCAATTGACTTGGTTAAACAAGCCCTTGCTGGCCGTGTAGACTGGAAAGCAAAACGTCAGGAAAAACTTGACCCTGTTAAATTGAACCCAATCGAACAAATGATGGCGTTCAACTCGGCGAAAGGTGCAGTTCTTGCAAAAGCAAATCCTGCTCAATACCCTGCGCCTAAACTTCTTCTTGACTCATTACAAGCAGGTGCAAGCCTTCCACGTAATGAAGCACTTCAAGCTGAAGCGGCTGGTTTTGCAAAAGCAGCCATTACACCACAAGCAAATGCATTAATTGGTCTATTCATCAATGACCAAGTGGTGAAGAAAACTTCGAAGAAATATGAAAAAGGTGCGCACCCTGTAAACCAAGCGGCTGTATTGGGCGCGGGTATCATGGGTGGCGGTATTGCTTACCAAGCGGCAAGCAAAGGCACACCAATCATAATGAAAGACATTGGTAACCCGCAACTTGCTTTGGGTATGAAAGAAGCCAATGGCTTACTGACCAAACAAGTTGAACGTAAGAAGATGAAACCTGCTCAAATGGGTGAAACTCTTGCGCGCATCCGTCCAACTTTAAGCTATGACGAGTTTAAAGAAGTGGACATCGTGATTGAAGCAGTAACTGAAAATCCAAAAGTAAAAGGCATTGTACTTGCTGAAACTGAGAAGAATGTTCGTGACAACACGATCATTGCTTCAAATACTTCAACAATTTCAATCACACGTTTAGCTGAAAACCTACAACGTCCTGAAAACTTTGTCGGTATGCACTTCTTTAACCCAGTACACATGATGCCATTGGTAGAAGTGATCCGTGGCGAGAAGACTTCGGCTGAAGCGATTGCGACCACGGTTGTTCTTGCTCAGAAGATGGGTAAAACACCAATCGTTGTGAACGACTGCCCAGGTTTCCTTGTAAACCGTGTATTGTTCCCTTACTTTGGTGCATTTGACCTTCTATTGAAAGACGGTGCTGACTTCCAACAAGTCGACAAAGTCATGGAAAAATTCGGCTGGCCTATGGGTCCTGCTTACCTAATCGACGTTGTTGGTATCGACACGGGCGTTCACGGTGCAGAAGTCATGGCTGAAGGTTTCCCTGACCGTATGAAGCCAGACTTCAAAGGTTCAATCGAAATCATGTACGAAAACAAACGTTTGGGTCAAAAGAACGACGTTGGTTTCTACAAATACGAACTTGACCGTAAAGGCAAAAAAGCCAAAGTGGTTGATCCAACTGCGTATGAGCTTGTTGCTACTGTGGCAACTGCGGAAAAACGCGAGTTTGATGCTCAAGAAATCATTGACCGTATGATGCTGGCTTTCTGTAACGAAACTGTTCGTTGCCTAGAAGACAACATCGTAGCGACTGCTTCTGAAGCAGACATGGCAATGATTATGGGTGTAGGTTTCCCTCCATTCCGTGGTGGTCCATGCCGTTACATCGACCAAACAGGTGTTGCTGAATATGTTGCACTTTGCGACAAATACGCACACTTAGGTAAGGCTTATGAAGCGCCACAAATGTTGCGTGACATGGCTGCTAACAACAAAAAATTCTACGGTTAAGGAGCAACGTGAATGGCTACTTTAAATCCACGTGACGTTGTCATCGTTGATGGTGTACGTTCAGCAATGGGTAAAACCAAAAACGGTATGTTCCGCAATGTACGTGCTGACAGCTTATCGGCTGAATTGGTTCGTGCTTTAGTTGCTCGTAACCAGTTTGACACCAATGAAGTTGAAGACCTGATCTGGGGCTGTGTAAACCAGACTCTAGAACAAGGTATGAACATTGGCCGTAACATTGGTTTATTGGCTGACCTTCCAAAAACTGTGGCAGGTCAAACAGTTAACCGTCTTTGTGGTTCATCTATGCAAGCGCTGCACACCGCTGCTGCACAGATTGCAACCAACCAAGGTGATATCTTCATCATCGGTGGTGTAGAGCACATGGGTCACGTTGGGATGATGCACGGCATCGACCTCAACCCAGAAGCATCTAAGCACTATGCAAAAGCGTCTAACATGATGGGCTTAACTGCTGAAATGTTAGGTCGTATGAACGGCATTACGCGTGAAGAACAAGATGCGTTCGGTGTTGAGTCTCACCGCCGCGCTTGGGCTGCAACGCAAGAAGGTCGTTTCAAAAATGAAATCGTAGGTGTTGAAGGTCATGATGCCAATGGCTTCAAAATCCTTTGCGACATCGATGAAGTGATTCGTCCAGATGCAAACCTTGAAGCATTCAAAGGTTTACGTCCTGTATTTGACCCGAAAGGCGGTACAGTAACAGCAGCAACGTCTTCAGCTTTGTCTGATGGCGCATCTGCAATGCTACTGATGTCTGCTGAACGTGCTCAAGCTTTAGGTCTTAAGCCACGTGCTGTGATTCGCTCTATGGCGGTTGCAGGCTGTGATGCTGCGATCATGGGTTATGGTCCAGTTCCAGCAACGCAAAAAGCACTTAAACGTGCTGGCTTAAGCATTAGTGACATTCAAACATTTGAATTGAATGAAGCATTTGCTGCACAAGGCTTGTCTGTCATGAAAGGCTTAGGCATTTATGAGAAACAAGACCTGATCAACTTAAACGGTGGTGCGATTGCACTGGGTCATCCATTGGGTTGTTCTGGTGCGCGTATTACCACGACGTTGTTGAACGTGATGGAACAACAAGATACGCAAATTGGTCTTGCGACCATGTGTATCGGTCTTGGTCAAGGTATCGCGACTATTATCGAACGTGTTTAATTTTTAATTAAATACTGAGATAAAAAGAACCCCGCTTAGTGCGGGGTTTTTTATTTAGTGGCTTTTAACTCAAATTTAACATCTGTACTTGTTTTTTCTTTTTCAGCTTTCGGCTTTTTTGATAAATCATATGAAATAAGGCCGGAGCCAAAACAACAAATGAGTAAAAATCCAAATAAAACTACCTTAGTCCAAAGATAACTATTTTCTGATCTTTCTTTATTGAGAGACGTAATCCAAGTTGTTAATAAAACAATTAATCCAGAAAAGCTCAACATTAAGACTGATACAACAAATACAAATAAAGGTAAACTCCCCTCATTCGTAAGCAATTCCACAGCTGCTTTAACCAAGCTCATACCACCAAATAAAGCCACAATAATTGAAGCGAAAATACCTAAGATAGTGACAAATTGAGTAGTTATATCATTCGTTGTTTTTTCGGCTTTTTCAACGCTAACTAAGGCTCTATTCGCCGCACGCCGCGCATCATTTGTTATTTCTTCAACATGTTTTCTTTGAATACATGCTAATAACATATGCTCTGTAAATCGCTTATAACAAGATAAATAGTGCTTTTGATCCCGTTCTGAATGTGGAAATAATTCCGAAACAGAGTTTTCCATTCTTTCTAGAATAGAAGTTCTTGCAAAATCTAAGACCGTACCACTGAATTTGTTTTCATCCTGCCTAAAAATAACTTTTGTGATCTCTGCATATGGCAATCTATAAAATGTTTCCCCAGACTCATCATCAATAAATTTATTATCCATACATAGAAAAATGAAAGACAACATCATACTTCCAACATCTATATCTTTAGCTTCAAAAAAATGAGACCTTATAAAGGTCTCAAGATCAAGTGTTTTTATATTCGTATTTTCTGTCATCTCAAACAACTTTTTTAGAACAATTTAAGATCTCTTCATTTGTGTAAAATAAGTTTGGCTCTCTTTTCAAAATTAGAGACTCAAATTTTTTCCAAGAATCTTCCTGATGAGTCATTTCAACTAAATCAAAAGCATCATGAGAGATTAAGCTACTAACAACTTTATCAATAGTCTCATTAGCTCCTGGTATCTGTTGAATTACAGAATCATCAAACTTTTTATATTCGAATTTTACAGCCCCAGTGGCCTCTACACTCATGATTAATTCTGTCTTTGGAGAGCTGATATGTGAATACCCAAAAGACTTAAATTGATCATATACACTTCTTACTACAGGACCATATTGCCATTTTTCAATTTTTTCAGGAAAAAGGGATAGACCTTTCTCCTTTAGAAAAGTTGCATATGAATAGTAGATAATTTTTTGAAGTTTAACATGGGTTAACTTTTCATCAGGGTGACTCCTAGAAACAAAATCAACTATATAGTTAGCAACATCTAGTGCTTTCATCATCTTATTTACCTCCACCCATTTTTCCCGATCATTAGTCATAGACTAAAAATTAGTGGGTGTATTATCCCTAAATTTTTATTTTAATAAAGCTTAAAAAATATATTTTATATACTTGTTTTTAGCATAAGCATATAAAATTGTCACTGTCAGATATCTAAAATCATTATAAATTAAATGGATAATCGCTGCGCCAATAACGTCGCAAAATGCTGCTTAATCCGATTGCCCTGCTCATCGACTCGATGTAACTCACCTACATTTTCATTATATTTAACAATGTTCCAACCCTCATACAAAGCACTTAACTCTCCTGCTTTAAACGCAAATGGAAAGTCAGGCTGCGCAGGAATATCATCGGTATCCATGGCACACACAATCAAATTCAACCCATTTACATTTGTGGCTTGCTGCATCTGCGCAATCAATGGTTTCACAGTTGGCGCTTCTAAAAACATCATCACCACCGTACAACAAATAAAGTCGTATGTACCTGTAATGCTTGGGTCAGCATTTAAATCACGCTGTTGCACATGAATATTTTGAATGCCTTCGGCATCTATAATTTGCTGTAATTTTTGCAAACTTTGCGGATTCACATCCCAAGCTTCCACTTCAAAGCCCTGCTGGCTTAAGTACAGCGAATTTCTCCCTTGTCCACAGCCGACATCCAAAGCCCGACCACCGTGTAAATACGGCATAGCCGCCAAAATTTCTGAATGCGTGGGTGAAAGCTGATATTTCTTATTAAAATAATCCTGCGGGGTACAGTAAAATTGCAACTGACACTCTATGTCATCGCTGGTCGAAACAATTTTGTGCCATGCTTGAGGCTGAATAAATGGTGGCTGTTGCTGAGGGGTAAATAGATGCTCAGATTGCACTTGACCAGCCTCATCTAAAAAAGCAAAGCTCAGCTCACCTTGATAAATCTTTAGCTTGGCCCACGTGCCTGCTTTGGTATTGTGTTGATTTTTAAACCCTTGCGGAATGGTCTGCGCAGTCCACACAGGCAGTTCTTTATAACAAATCAAGTCTTGCATCAGCCGATTCCCACCCTTGTTATGACGTATTCGCTAGTCCATAGTTTTTATCGAAGCTTGTATGATCATAGCCATTTCAGACTCAAATGAACATTCATTCAGTGACTAGAAACTACAGATAAGTAAGAAATAAAATCCGTCGCTCCCCTACATTGAGCGACTCATAGAACTTTCATGACTTTAAACTTTTGAGCTTTGACGCCTTTTTGAACGTTTTAATGATAGGCTTAAAGACAATAAAAACTCAGCTTAACTATATTTCAAATGAGTCGGAGTCTATCGATGTTTGCATCACCTTTAAAAACCATCATTTGCTTAGGCATCATGGGGACATTATTCACAGGCTGTGCCACCAAAACCCTGATGACCAAAGACAATAAAACCTATACCCGTACCAACAAAGTGACCTTAATCGAAGACCAAGTGGTGGCTTTTGGCAAACCTGCTCAGCCTCTGCCGAATTTACCTGCGCATAGTTTAGTGATTGCAGGGCAACAAAAAAGTTATGTCCTTACCCAAGGTGGGCCTCAATTTGTCAGCTTGATTGGGAAACTGGAGCCGAAAAATATTCAAGTGACCCGAGAACTAAGTTTCTATTCTGAAAAGAATGATGGTCATTTTACGGGAACACTGCCACTGTCTTATGTGAAGCTCAAAGAAGACATCAGCAAGAAAGATCTGGAGTTTTTTATTGAAAATGGCGCGAAGGAATGTTCAAGTTCCAGTGATGAACGCATGTTTGCACAGCGTTTCTGTTTCGAGATAAAACTGGCAGGTGTGGTTTACCCTGCGGCGAACAATTTAACGTCTTTAAAAGCTTTGAGTAAGCCTTATCAGGTGAGCATTTATACCCACCAAGAGGAAAGTTATAAATCGAAGTCGGGCATGAATCCTTTTGAAAAATTAGTGCTGCTACCTTTTGCCGTCGCAATTGATGTGGTCAGCCTACCCTTCCAAGCAGCCGATAAAATTTTTGATTAAGACAATAAAAGCACAGCGCCTAGAACGAATCAGGCGCTGTACTGTTGTGTGAAGGATTTAAATTAAGAGTTCGCCCATCAACCAAGCCATATACTTTTCTTTGTCCATAAAGTCAGGCGCATTGCCCGTATCTAGACTGAAATACTGTTGGTTGAACTGAATCACGATTTGTTCGGTGTGGTGCCAGTCTTCAATCATTTTGAAATATTGGTTGAAGAAAAAACGATTCTTCCCCCAGTTGCTTAAGCGTTCTAATTTTGGATAGTTTTTATTTTCTACAAACTCACTATACACATGCTGAATATCATCAAAAACGTGTATGGTTCTCATGACTCACCTGCCTGCACTGAAAAGTCGTCATCGTTGTGATGCTTTTACTCTAGCAGCCAATTTTGAACAACAGATGACAGCCCGCTTACAAGACTGTCATCTTTGCACGGTGTTATAACTTCTGTTCCACCTCTTTTTGGGTCTGTTTTTCGACCTGCTGCATCTGGCTATTCAGTGCCAAAATCTCTTTATACAGCGCATTAAACTGCTGTAGTGGGGCATCTTCATAAAACATAAAGGTGTTGTTTTTCTTTTCCCATTGGTTATTTTTCAGCACCAAGAAAATTTGATCCGCTTTGGCTAAATTCTGCTGTTCAAGACTAAACAGGCGGGTGGCTTCATGGCTTTTTTCACTGGCTTTCATGCTGTCAGTCAGTTGATGGCGGAACCGCGAAGATATTGCTAAATCTTTGGCCTGAGCAATGGCATCTTTTTGACGTTGTTCAACCTGCTGTGCATAGCTCTCAACAACGGCATGTACGTTTCTCAGCATTTGCTCCGTTTCAGCATAATTGTTCTTTTTGTCTTTGCTTAATCGGTCAATATTTAGAAACTGATCCCAATTTAAGGCTTTTAAATCTCGCAGATATTGATTACGCGCTTCGGCATTTTGCAGCATATGACTGAGCACAAACTCCGCCATAATTTGATAGTCACCCGTCAGACGTGGGTCTTTTACATCGACTTGAATCGGTGTGGTCCAATCTTGAGCTTGTTTGTAAATTTGTTCAGTCTTTTCATACAGCACCGTTTCATAGCGTTGTAGCTGCTGCTGCTCTTTTTGTTGTTGAGAATACTGATAAAACATCCAACCAAAAACGGCACTGGTCGCAAGAACTAAAATCAACACGATACGTCGCATGTTCAGCTTCCTCTTCATTTCTTTTCATCATAGCAAATAAAGGCACATGATCAATATTTCAACATGTTATCGATATTTGAGGACGCTAAGCCCGCACCTTCCCCAAGTGGATGAGGAATGTACTGGCGATAAACGAATAAGGACGTGTTACTTCGCTGGAGCTATTCTTGGTTGCTGACTATTCTGTTGAATCCCTTGCATAAAATTCCGATCAATCTGCCCAATCGAAATTTGTTCACGGGCAATTTGTACATTGGTCGCATTACGGTCAATGCCAAACGGCTGCAACATGATATACAAGCCTTCAGTTGGATTAGACGACTGCAAACCAGCGGCGATGTTTAAGACATGTTCACGTAACAAAGGTGGCACAGAATTTAGATCTGCGGTGACTGCAGGTGGCAAAATATCGATATTTTGAGTAATGGTCGGATCGACCACAAAAGACTGTGCATCATCCTGCAACTGAACGATACGGTGCTGCAAGGCTTTACGAATGTTTTCATCCTGTTGATAAGGAATCACGCCCGTTTCAGCACGTAGCTCTGATTCCGCCATGGTTTTAAAAGTCGGTAGACTCACGATCTCACCATTGGCTTGCAGCAAAGTCGGCATAAAAAGAAGAACACAACAAAAAACCGGAAGAGAATTTAAAAATTTCATAAAACAATCCCAAACGCTAAGAGATATAAAAAGGCATGCTCAAACTGAGCGCCTTCACCCTATTGTATATTTTTCGATCTTTGTGTTGCGTAGTTGTCAGATAAGCGGTAAAGCCCAGAAGATTCAACTGATTGAATACATAGCGAAACCGCTTTTTTTAATGGACCTGCTTTAAATTTTATAACTCATCCCCATCATTTCCTTAATTGCTCTTTTTACTATTTTTGAGAAATCCCATGCGTGTAGATATTTGGTCAGATGTTGTTTGTCCTTTTTGTTATATTGGCAAAAAACGTTTAGAAGCGGCAGCTGAACAGGCTGGTGTTGAATTGGAAGTGCACTGGCACAGTTTTGAACTGGATCCAGATGCGCCAGTTCGCCAAGAAATTTCGAACTCAGAACGTCTCG
Source organism: Acinetobacter sp. MF4640 (assembly GCF_002018895.1). Taxonomy (NCBI): domain Bacteria; kingdom Pseudomonadati; phylum Pseudomonadota; class Gammaproteobacteria; order Moraxellales; family Moraxellaceae; genus Acinetobacter; species Acinetobacter sp. MF4640. The sequence goes on from NZ_MVOM01000048.1 coordinate 15,930, forward strand.
CACTAAAATATGGTCGCACGGTCGCTGAAGTTGAAGAGATGCAACGTAATATTGCCAAAATGGCTGCGGAAGAAGGCATTGAATTTAACTGGGAAAATGCCAACTCAGGCAACAGTTTCAATGCACACCGTATTATTCACCTTGCTCAAAGCCATGGTTTAGGCAATGAAGCCGAAGAAGCCTTTTTCTTTAGCTATATGACACAAGGCTTACCAATTGGTGAGCGTGAAACCATTGAAGATGTGGCCTCTCGTATTGGTTTAAACCCAGTTGAGGTAGATGATGTGCTGGATTCTGACGAATACGCAGATTTCGTGAAGTTTGACCAAGAAGTGGCGCGTGAACAACTGAAAGTAACGGGTGTGCCGTTCTTTGTTTTCGATCAACGTGTGGCTTTAGCGGGTGCACAGCCGCGTGAAGTCTTTTTACAAGTCCTTGAAAAAGCACAAATGCCAACAGAAGAAAATAATGCGGCACAGTGTTCCGATGAGTCTTGTGAAACACCCAAACAATCATAAGGATACTGGATTCACAGCTTAACTGAGCCCTATCCATAGATAAGAAAATCCCCGATCTGCGGGGATTTTTTATAGGTTAAAAAAATGGACTTGTGGTTAATCGACCAAGAAACTAATTTTAAGATTGACCCGATATTCTACAATTTGGTTGTCCTTAATCACCACTTTTTGTTCATTGATCCAAGCACCTTGAACATTCTTCACCGTCTCAGTGACTTTTGCGATCCCTGTCTGAATCGCATCTTCAAAACTTTTCGCACTGCTTGAATTGACTTCTACCACTTTTGCAATGGCCATCTGTTTGTCCTCAGCTATTGTTGTTTTTGCCTGTTCATCTTAGGTGAATTTTTAATCAAAAATAGATAACTTAAACATTCCACAGCAAAAACTTACACAGTATGCACAATCAAAAGACTTCAAAATGATGAATATTTAAACAATTAATCATGTAACTCCAAGTCCTTTTTCAGGTCTCATTTCAGACAAAAAAGTCCTACTTTCAAGCTTCATTTCAAACTTGAAAATCTAAATTTTCACTTTAAATTTAAACAGCTTAGCACTGGAGTAAAAACTCTATACCAGACTAGAGTATTTATTCTAATTTATTGTTTTTTAACAATAAATGAACTCGTCATTCATCTTTTAATGGCCTAAACCAGCGCTTAAATCGATCATTTTTTGATATTATTCATGCGAAATTTATCTTTTTAAAACTCCCAGTCTCCTAAGTGAGACCTCCTTTTTAGAGGAAATATCATGAACGCTGTTAAATATGCTTTGGCTGTCGCTGTAATGGCTCTTTCTGCAACTGTTTCTGCACAAGTTGTTTTTGTTCCAGATTTTCCTGTAAAAAAACCAGCAGACACTCAAACGGCAACGGCTGATGCTCCTGCGGCTGCACCACATCAAGAAGCGTAATTTGTGCTGACTTGGTCAAAAATAGGCAATGTTGATTGCCTATTTTTTTGCCCAAAATTGCAAAGAACTGACAAAAAATTTCAGCTATGAACCCTCGAGGGCAAAATATTTAATTCAATCTGTGCTGAAATCGAAATTATCTACATTTTTCACTACCCTTTTCTCGTATCGAGAGCAGAATAATTTTTGCCTATTTATTCTTTTCTAATTATGATCAAACAAGAAGACCCAATTCCAAAACCAATAAATTAAATGCACTCAATAGCACATGCCTATGCAAAATTTACAAGCCCTCATCCAAGGTCGTATTACACCCCAAGCCATTGACCTTGATCAATTGATTGCTTTCGCACAGCTGTATACGCAGCCGACTTCAACCGAATATAAATTACTTGAACTGGCCATCAATATGGTTTTGGCAAGCTACTTGGAACAAGCACAAAAACAACTTTAGAGTTCAGCGCATGAAAGCAATCGAAAAAGCAATGCTGATCAAAGAACTGCATCAATTGATTGATGGTTTGGAACATCAACCTCTGTCTTTTTTTGAAATTGCGCGCTCGAAAAAACGTATTCGCGAAATTTTTGCACTCTGTGATGAACCCATTTTTCAAAAACAACTCGAAGCCTATAAGGCACTGACTCAGCCTCAAGCGGCGGCTGAACGCTGGATACAGCAAAGCCCCTACCAGCATGCCTACATTGGACTGTTTCAATATGAGTCTGCTTTAACTGATGCCTTAAAACACCAGACATCTTTCGCATGGGGTGTTGTATATAAATCAGGTTTAGGTTGGCAAATTGCTTTTCAAAACACCCCAGCTACAGTGCATAGCAGCCCATGGCACATAAAGTTTGAACACGCTTACCAATGGTTTTTGATCCATGTGCAAAGCGTTCAACAGCCCGAGAACGTACCTTTTATTACGACACCAGAAATATCCGAAGAAGTTGCAGAAGTTGCAGAAGTTGCAGAAGTTGCAGAAGTTGCAGAAGTTGCAGAAGTTGCAGAAGTTGCAGAAGTTGCAGAAGTTGCAGAAGTTGCAGAAGTTGCAGAAGTTGCAGAAGTTGCACGAGACCAGTTTATCCCGCCCGTTACAACCATATCCCATAAAAAAACTGACATAGGGCATGCACAGGACAATGTAGTTAGTGACGCTTTTGTTTTCACTGGTATTGAGCTTTTAAGCATTGCTACAGATGATACATCGGCTGAACGAACCCAAGGGTCTGTGTCAGACTTCCCCGAAGTCCGTCCTGAGTCTAGTCTGCTTTTATCTAAGGCTGAAGCAGCGCTTCATTTCAATACGGAAATACAACTTCCATTTGACTGTGCCCCAAATGCAACTCAAATTGAAGGAACTGAACTCAGGTCTTTTAAAGAAAACACTGTAGAAGATGTCGTCCCAATCAATCCTATTAAACTAAGTATCAAACAAGATAAGAAACCTGAAAATCAGTCCGATATCGTACAAAAAGATTTAGATCTTCAACCTGAAGTATTAGCAGAAAATCATTTGATTCTCAGCAATCAGCCTCTTTTAAGTGATGGGCTATGTCCGCCTCAGGAAGAATTTATCATTGAGGCCGCTGCACCCATTCGACTTGACCTCAAGCCAAGTGCGTCTATTTCAACGCTTGCCATTCAGGATTTTATCCAAAGGCGATCGATCTTGGCTGAACCACCAGATACAGACATTTCATCTGAATTTCAACAGCAAGATCCACTTGAAAGCGAGGTGACAGCACCATGCCCTGTTTTGCAGGATAGCCATACAGAAAATTCAGAAGCATCAGCTACTGCTGCGCAACCCATACTGCCCACACAGATTCATTTGGGGCAATATCAAGCGAAATTGTGCACACTGCATCAACCAAATTTAGATCCTAAGCTCTATGGCCTCGACATTTCAGGGCACACCGAGATCGGTCAAAATATCGATTTTCTGATCCACAGCGACCAACTCGATCACTGGTTGGACTCTCCTATCTATTTAGCAGAACAGACTAATCAGTATGGAGGGTTTATTAAGTATTTGGCTCTATTCGGTGCTGACAGTCCTATGGAAGCCATTCGCCTGAGCCAACAATTTGCCCAGAGTTGTCAACATCAAGTCGCAGCCATTCGCGAAATTGGATGGGACCAGCTACAGGGTCACATGCATGATGTATTTTCAATTTTTCAGCTGTATACCCAACAGGCCAAACTGGTATGGCATATTGAAGACTATCATCCATTTATTCTGGCCGATCTGCTCAATAGCCGTAAATTCATCCAGTTTGAAGAAAGCTCCGCTGACGTAAATACGCCCATTTTAGTGTTAAAAGAACGACAAAAAATTCGAGTAATTCATGGTCAAAAGCGGGTTGAACTCTCACGTACCGAGATCGCCTATCCATGCTTAGTCCTAGACCGACAGCACGGCATCAGTTGGCAACTGATTCAAAATACGATTTCTACTTTGCCTGAACCTATCACTGTGTTTCAATTATTTGATTCTATTCAAAAACAACTTGGCAGCGAGTTGTAGAGTTTTGTATTTTCTACTTGTGTTCTTATGTGAAATTTACAACACTAAAACATCGAAGAACAATAAAGTACGAAAGCATGCTAAGAACTCAACATGTGGGATCCATCTCTTTATTTTTCTGCCTAAGTTTAGGTACATACGTCAACGTGGCTTGGGCGGAAAGCAATACCAACATCACACAACATTTTGTGCCACCTCACGACGTGGCTGAAATTGACAAAATCGCATCGCCCCCCAAAGGTAGTGGACTTTTATATCAAATTCCACAGTGGATTGACTCACTTCCAACCGTTCTACCTGAAGAATCGGACGAGCTGATTGTGCCCACGACTGATCTCACTGAAGAACGCACATGGGTCGACCGCCAGCAAAAAGAAGTTCGAAACTGGGCAGACCGAACAGCCACGAAAATGGACAATTGGTTTGGTGAAACTGATCCTAAAAAACCGGCCACAGCTACTTTACGGGTCTTGATCGATAACCGCTGGAATAAACATGATGAATATGATGTAAAACCGCGTATTCGTGGTCGAGTCAAACTTCCAACCTTAGAACATAAACTCAGTGTGGTGTTTGGTGATGACTCTTTAGATAATGAACTGCAAAACAATGTTGCGATTACCAATGAAAATCCACCCAGTGCGAATAACGATAAAACATTTGACCGCCGCCAAACCCGTGATGCCAATAGCTCACTGGCTTTAAGATGGTCACAACTGTCAGATCGCCTGCCTTTTGAAACCGATTTCGACTTGGGTGTACGTTCAGGGGATGATATCTATGCGCGGATCGAGTTATCGAAAGAATGGAAACTCGACAATGATTTTCGCGCTTATGCTGAACAGATTTATCGTTATGGTATCGACAGTGAAAATTATTTACGTACCAACCTAGAGCTGACCCATGCACGACCCAATCAGCCATTTTTATCTAATCAGTTCAGTCTGACCTATGCCGACGATCAAGATGATGATCTGCTCTGGGATAACTATAGCTTTAGACAACACCAATTCTTTCATGGCAATCGTTTTAACTACGGCATTTACACTGGTGGTTTCTACAACAACGATGACCTGCGCTTGAACCGTTGGGGGCCTTTTGTCTCGTGGCGTCAACCCTTCTTAAGAGAATGGTTTTATATCCAAGGTGATTTAAATTATTTTAACGATCACCGTGAAGACCGTAGTCATTACGTCAGTGCCTTGGTGCGTTTTGAAGCTTTATTTTAATGGCATGGCGGATATTTAGCCTGAACTGTGGATAAGTTCTCACTTATCCACGGATATCCACATCAGCTTCTTTTCCGCCAATTTAATCGATGCGTTTAACAGATATTAAGGCGCTTGACCCAATGGGTTAACATAAAAAAAGCCTATCTTAGAGATAGGCTTTTTTTTAAGCACATATTAATTTATTGAAGCAATAAGCTGTTAATCCGTTTGATATATTCGGCAGGATCATCAGGTAAGCCACCTTCAGCAATCACCGCTTGGTCAAAAATTACATTGGCCAAGTCATCAAACTGTGCCGAATTTTCTAATTTTCTTACCAATGGATGCTCTGGGTTAATTTCCAAAATTGGCTTGCTTTCAGGTACGGCCTGACCCGCTTGTTGCAGCATACGAATCAGTTGTGGAGAAAGTTCTCCCTCACCTGTCACCAAGCATGCAGGTGAATCGACCAAACGTGTGGTCACACGTACTTCTTTGGTCTTGGCTTTCAATGAGTCAGATAGTTTTTCAACCACAGGTTTAAACTGCTCTGCGGCTGCTTCAAGTGCTTTCTTCTCTTCGGCATCTTGTAAATCACCTAAGTCGACTGCACCTTTCGCCACGTTCTGCATTGGTGTGCCATCAAACTCATGCACAAATTCCATTGCCCATTCATCGACACGGTCTGCCATGAGTAAGACTTCAATGCCTTTTTTCTTAAATAACTCAAGTTGTGGCGAGTTCTTCGCAGCATTGAGACTGTCTGCAGTCACATAGTAAATCGCTTTTTGCCCCTCAGGCATACGCGCTTTATAGTCCTGCAAAGAAGTGCTCACCTCATCATTGTTTGAAGTTGAGAAGCGTAAAAGTTTTAAAATACGCTCACGGTTACCAAAGTCTTCGCCCAAACCTTCTTTCAATACTGAACCAAATTCACGGTAGAAGGTTGTGAACTTCTCTTGATCTTTTTCATCTTCCGATTTGGCTAAAGCATCCAGCATGGTCAATACACGGCGTGCATTCCCTTCACGAATGGTTTTCACATCACGGCTTTCTTGTAACAACTCGCGACTAACGTTCAGTGGTAAATCGGCACTATCAACCACCCCTTGAACAAAGCGTAAATAGTTTGGAATCAAGTTATCCGCGTCATCCATAATGAAGATCCGTTTTACATAGAGCTTAATCCCCGCTTTGGCTTCACGGGTAAAGATATTCGCAGCAGCTTTACTCGGTACATACAGCAACTGCGTATATTCGGTACTGCCTTCAACGCGGTTATGCGCCCATGCCAGTGGGGCTTCAAAATCATGGCTGAGATTCTTATAAAACTCAATGTACTGCTCTTCAGTCACTTCATTTTTATTACGTGTCCACAGAGCGCTGGCTGAGTTGATCGCTTCCCATTCATCTGTTTTCACATACTGACCCGGTTTTGGCTCTTCACCTTCGACCGCTTCTTCTTGCTGCCAAACCTCTTTTTGCATCTCAATCGGCAGACTAATGTGATCCGAGTATTTATTGATAATTTGCTTCACTTTATGCGACTGTAAATAGTCCAACGCATCTTCACGCAAATGTAAAATAATATCGGTACCGCGACTGTCTTTGTGGATCTGCTCGACTTCGAACTCACCTGTACCCGCACTGACCCAACGTACCGCCTGATCAGCACCCACACCTGCACGGCGTGATTCTACGGTAATTTTGTCAGCCACAATGAAGCCCGAGTAGAAACCGACACCAAACTGACCAATCAGTTGTGCATCTGATTTTTGGTCACCTGTGAGCTTAGACATAAAGTCCTTGGTTCCAGACTTAGCAATCGTACCTAAGTGATCAATCGCTTCTTGTTCAGTTAAACCAATCCCATTGTCTGAAATGGTCAGTGTTTGATTGGCTTCATCAAAGCTGACGCGTACATGTAGGTCTGGGTCATTTTCATAATATTCAGGATGATTAATGCCTTCAAAACGCAATTTATCGCAGGCATCGGACGCATTTGAGATCAATTCACGTAGGAAAATGTCAGGATTCGAATACAGTGAATGCGTCACTAAATGTAATAGCTGAGCCACTTCAGCTTGGAAACTATGTTTATGTGCGTTTTGCTCGCTCATCAATCGCTCCTTAATGTATTAAGTCTTATAGAGAATGATTAATGAATTGGAGTGAGCGATACGTTTTTCAATAGCAATCACAAGTTTTTTTGCTTTTTTTTAAAATGGGCCCTGACGGTAAATACGATCTAGATGTAGTTCTAACTGCTGCTGGCGCATTTTATACACATCCATGAGGCAACTTTGTGAAGCAGCACAACGGTCACGAAGACTCAACCACTTCACTTGCTCATCCTGAATCATGCCACGCGTCCCCATCGGAACAAGGCGTTTTAAAATGGTATAAGTGGTGGCCATTTTCACATCGGCGTCATTAATTTGGCGATGTTCACAGATCGCGTGCTCCGTCGTCGTTTTCGCTTTATCACAATTAAAACTGGCCGCTTGAGCATGCATGCTCCACGCCAAAGCACAGACTAAACCAATCCCGAGCATAGATTTCATTTTTATAACTCTCTTATTCTGTTTCTATCCATTCTATAGATGATTTTCTTTTAATACTGAATCATCGTGATTTATTTCAGCATTGACCACTATTCAACTTTAGTCTTTGCATAAAAAAACCCCATCATTGATGAGGTTCTTAAAAAGCTACTTTTGATTATTAAAATTTGTAGCTATAACCGAGGGTATAAATCACTGGATCGATATCTAATTTAAAGTTTTCAACCACAGTTTCAACTTTTGGGTTTAAGTCCGCATAACGAACATCAACAAACACACCCCAGTTTTTCGCATCAGCAGGTTGGTAATTAAAACCAAGTTGTGCAGCATAGCCGTAGTCGTCTTTGACTTTAACTTTAGTTCCTGCAAGTACACCTGAAGTTTCTTCATCCCAAGCAATAAATGCTGTTGCACCGACACCAATATAAGGCGTGAAACCTGTTGAATTTTTAAAGTTATATTTTGCAGTCACTGTTGGCGGCAAATGCTTAAGTTTTACAGCATTGCTACCATTTACTGTCACGTCATGGCTAATTGGCGTCGCCAATAGCAGCTCTGCAGAAATATTGTCATTAAAGAAATATTCAACCGATGGCGTAAACGCGAGTTCGCTATCTGCTTCAACCGTTAATGTACCATTCGCAATTTTCGTGTCCTTCGTTGGCGCAATTGCAGATCCACCGACTTTGACTTGCCATTGACCTGCCATTGCAGCAGATGCAGAAAGACCCATTAATGTAATTAGAGCAATTTGCTTCAACATTTCAAACAACCTCTGTTTGTAAAATAATTAATATAAAAATTAACATTAACTCATCATAAACAAGAGTGTAATTAATATGCAATTATAATAATAATGTATATAAAATACTTTTTTTAAATAACTGTTTTAAATAACTTTAAATATTAAATAGACTATTTTAGTTGGTTTTAAATTAATAATATACAAGCAAAATAAATATATTTTAATTCCAACCTTTTTAATCCGAATTAACATTATAAACCCGATTATTTTAATCTGAATAAATAATAAAAAAGGCGATTTTAAAATCGCCTTTTTATAATCATTGGATTTTGAATTACAACACCATGGCCGCAATCCAACCGAAAATCATGAGCGGAATATTAAAGTGAATAAAGGTCGGGATCACACTGTCTTTCATGTGATCATGCTGACCATCCATATTCAAACCCGAAGTCGGTCCCAAAGTGGAGTCAGAAGCTGGAGAACCCGCATCACCGAGTGCCGCAGCCGTACCAATAATCGCAATAGTTGCCGCTGGACTGAAACCAAACTGGATACACAAAGGCACATAAATAATTGCTAAAATTGGAATGGTAGAGAACGATGAACCAATTCCTAAAGTAATCAGTAAGCCAATCAATAGCATCCAAAATGCAGCGAGTCCTTGACTAGAACCAATCCATTGCACTGATGCTTCTACCAATGCTGGCACTTGATTGGTCGCAGAAATAACAGATGCAAAACCTTGTGCTGCAATCATAATGAAACCAACTAATGCCATCATTCGCATACCGCTAATAATCACATCATCTGCTTCTTTCCATTTAAAAATGCCCGCACAGCTCAAAATCGCAACACCAACCAGACCAGCTAAAATCATGGAATCTGATGCGATTTGTACCCAAAGCGTTGCAACAACAGCAATGAGAGCCATAGATAACGTAAACTTTGAAATTTCGGGCTTAGACTTCTCACCCGTGATATCAAGTTCAGAAGAAATACTTTGCTGCACTGGTTCCACATGCACTTCTTCGTATACACGTTTCTTACGGTAACTAAAGAATACAGCAACCAATAAACCGACAAACATACCCGAAACAGGAATAGCCATTGCTGAAGGGATATCGGCATAATTGATTTTAAAACCGTAGGGTTGCCCAAAAGTATTAATATTTTGACCTAAGATGTCATTCAGGAAAATCGTACCAAATCCAAATGGCACCAGCATATAAGTGGCAACCAAGCCAAAGGTTAGAACGCAAGCAATTAGTCGACGATCTAACTGGAGATGGTTAAACACACTTAATAAAGGAGGAATCAGGACTGGAATAAACGCAATATGCACAGGAATGACGTTTTGTGAACATATGGCTGCTAACGCGACGGTTATAAAAATCAGATATTTAACCCGATTTTGTGCCTTTTCATTGCTCGAACCTTTCAATGTTTTAATAAGCTTATAGGCCAACAAGTCAGGTAAACCTGAGCGTGCCAAAGCCAAAGCAAATGCACCTAAGACCCCGTAAGCCAACGCAATTTTTGCGCCGCCCCCAAGCCCATTATTAAATGCTTCGAGGGTACCGTGTAGCCCTAAACCAGCCAATAAACCGCCTGTGACAGCACCAATAATTAATGCAAATACTACAGGCACACGAGCTAATGAAAGTCCAAACATGACCCCAATAGCGGCAAGAATTGCGAACATAGTGAAAAGAGTGACTTGGAAGAAAGGCGCATTTTATCAGAAAATAACCAAAAAATTCTGCCCTTACAGGTCGCTAGCGCCTTTCTCTTTCACAGATCATTTCAGCTGGCTTTAACACAACGCCAGTTTTGAACAAACCTTTTGATTTCTTTAGCAATTACCTCTGGCTGGCTCAAGATTGCCCAATGGTTGGCATTCACATTCACCCGTTGAAAATCCTCGACCCACTTCGGAATTTCATCGATTAACGCTGGACTCACAAACTGATCTTGCTCCAACACAATCGCTTGTACGGGACAAATTGCAAAGCGTTCCCGAGGTTTCGTCAGACGTGGGATAAAGTTCGCGCGGTAGAGCGCAACCCCGTGCTTACCATCGGCAGCAATGTGATGATTCAGCGGTAAGTCTGAACGTCCTTCTAAACGCGATAAAACTTTGCCCCAATGCTCAGGACTAAAAAACTGCCATACGCTTGGTGCCAGAAAAGGCAACTGAAAGGCCGCAATGTACCAAGACTTCGTTAATTGCTTAAAAAATTGAGGCTTGTATTGTGTGAACTGTTCACGCATCCAAAATGCGGCATGGTCTAAGCATGGGCCTGAAATAGTGGTAAATGACAGCATACGCTCTCTAAATTTTGGCTCAGTCGCGGACTCCCATGACTGAATCGACCCCCAGTCATGCGCAACCAGATGAAAGCTACGCTGCGGAATCACACTATTCACCACACTTTCCAAATCTAGCGATAGCTGAGGCAAGGCATAGGCCCGTGTACAACGCGGCACACTCGACATCCCTGCACCGCGAACGTCATAGGTCACAATATAATAATCTTGCACCAGATGCCCAATCACAGGCTCCCAGACCTCTTGATTATCTGGATAGCCATGCACCAAGACCAGCACAGGATTGTTCGCATTGCCCCATGTTTTCACATAAAGTCTTTGCTGATCTGTAGTTTGTACCCAGTAACTTTGCTGCTCCATATTCAGCTCCTTATTGTTATTGACTGTTTTTTATACTTTAGTGGCAAAACGATCAATGCCAATTGATCTCATCTTCTCTAGTATGGATAGAAGTTCATCAGATACCATTGACCGAAATGAGCATTTTAAAAAAACTTGTGACACAGCCGATTGTCGCGAAATACTTTCTCAATCATTTTGCTCCCTTTAAAGGTGCAGGGATTCAAATTGAAAAATTTGACCTTAAACACTACCATATTCGCGTCAAAATGCCCCTCACTCGACAAAACCGAAATATTGTCGGCGTACATTTTGGCGGGAGCTTATATGCGATGGTCGACCCTTTTTATATGACCCTGCTGATGCACCACTTAGGTAATAAGTATATTGTTTGGGACAAAGCAGCCTCTATCCAATTTCTCAGCCCAGGGCGCAGTACAGTCTATGCAGACTTTCACCTCGATGCCCAAGAAATCGCGACCGTGAAACAACTGGCCGACAACTATGCCCCCGTACATCGTATTTATACCTTAAATATTTATGATGAAGCTGGCATTCGAATTGCCGAAGTGGAAAAGACTTTATATATCCGTCGTAAAAAACCTAAACCGGCACAGCTATAAAAAAAGCACTTTCATGAAGTGCTTTTTGAAAATCTGAACTTAAAACATTATTTACGTTCTTCAATTGCAGCGCCTGCACCACCGCCGATGGCACCGCCAATGGCTGCGCCGGTATTACCACCAAACACGCTTTTACCCACTGCTGAACCAATCGCACCGCCAACACCACTGTAGGTTGCATTACGGTTTGAGCCACCTTGAGCTTTACTGCCCACAGCCGCACCAGCACCACCACCAACGGCTGCACCTACACCGCCACCGAGGCTATTCCCCGCAGCACCACCTACTGCACCGCCTAAAGCCGCTGTCCCAATACGTTGCTCAGAAGCGCTCATATTTTCACAACCTGCCAATAGCATCGTCGAAAGAGATGCCACTGCAATAATGCTCATATACTTTTTCATGAGATTTGTCCTTATTGGCTATTTCTTACAGCATAAAAGATCAGTATGAACTTAAAACCCGTGAAATGTTACGGTTACAGGTGCTATTGCTGAAAATTTGTAAGTAAGAAGCCCTCCTTAGAGGGCCTCATACCGTATTCAACTCAAGCTTATTCAGGCTCTTTCACCACAACCACATCTTTGGTGGTGGTGCCATTTTCTTGGAGCACCGCACGTGTCACACTTTCTTTACTGTTCGGATCTTTCACTTGATCTAGTTTCAGCTCCTTACGTACAGGTTCCTGCCCTTTCTTAAACTCAACCCCTTGTGCATCAACTTGCTTACCTTCTGCAAGGACTACACCACCTTGACTCAAGGTCGATTTCACTTCAACTTTGGATGTCGGAACAATCACGCTACCCTTTTGCACAATCGGTGCCGACATTTTTTTATCTGAAAATTGGCTGGCATTTTCTTCGAGAACCACTTCACGCGCCACAATATCTTTACCGCCATTTTTCACTTCAAAAATAGTCGCTTCGGTCGTCCGCACAGGGTCTTGACCCGCGACACTGCGAATAATCTGTGTTTTGACAATCGGTACAACCGCCTTATCCTCCACGGTGATGGTATTCGGCATCGGCGCTGCCATCGTTTGGCTCACAAATGCGAAGATGCTTAAGCCCAATAGTTTTGATGTCAATTTCATGTGGAACCACCTCTATTTTTTAATCGTTAATGAAGTAAGGAGATTTGTGTACTTATATTTTTAATATAGGAAAAATGTGAAATTTATAAAAGCTTAAATCCACTTCTGTAACAAAAGGACAAAAAAAGCCCCCCGAAGGTGTAATGCTGATCAGTTAAGACAAAATAGCTGAAATGCGGTAAAAATGAGCGTATCCAGATACGCTCATTTTTTTATGACTTTTTCTCAGAATTTAAGTTCAGCATTTCAGCAGACAGCTCCTTCACTT
>NZ_MVOM01000049.1:0-28205 GCF_002018895.1 Acinetobacter sp. MF4640
GGACAAGCATCGTCATTTTATTATGGTCAGCCTCAGGGTGAAGTGTGTCTAATCAACAGGGTTTTCGGTCTCTAAGTACTTTTTAAAGGGAACATCATCGACTCAAATCTCTATTTGCAACAGTGCCCATTTCTATTTGGGGGTTACAACTGAATTTCGCATAAGAGATTTTATGTTAAATAGATTTATTTTGTTCTGTAATGTGGATCACTTCTAATAATTATTTGTTCAAAGTTAGCCTCATAAAATTGAGAAATTTTTTCAACTTTAGAGCGTATTAGAAGACTTTTGTCCAAATAAATTACTAGTTTATTTAATTTTGAATTAAAAATAGCTCTTCCTCTTGGAATTTCTTCATATTCTATATATTTCAAATCATTCATCCTGCTTTGAAGAACTTTCCAATACTCTATATGAGCATAATTACTATCGGCTAACCCTATAGAGTCAATATCTGAAAGAGCGAAATCATGTGCAACTCCTAAGACCTCATCTTTCCAATACCAAAAAATTCCAATCTTCATATGGCATACCTATCTTTATATAATATTCTATATACTAGACCTCTTGCGTTAGTCAAAATTTAATCAGTGATAATTGTTGATTTTTAAATAAATATCAAAGTCTAAAATAGTTAAAAATGATACTTTCGCAAGAGGCCTAATATTAACTTTATTTAATGGATATAAAAATTGATTGAATACACGCCAAAATTGGAAAAGTTAAAAGAGTATTTAGACCACTTATCTGTTGCTGAAAAAGAATGTTTACATGATTTGAGTTACCCATTTATCCCTAATTTTGATCCTTTATTTGATTTCTCGAAGAATAAAGTGCTTATAGTTGGTCAAGAAACTAAAGGATGGCAAGGGCGGTTAAAAGATTTTCTAAATGATGATATTAGCTTTGAAAATGTGATTAAAAAAAGTAAAGACCGCCATGCTGAATTATATGGACAAACAAAAGATCAAAGTCGTTTTCTTCAATTTTTGAGGAAAGTTAAACAGATTAATAATAATGAACCTGTACAGTGGTTAAACTTTTACTTCTTTGACTATAAGAAAAAGTCTTTTAATACATTCAGGAAGAAATCTGAATATGAAGAAATTTCCGTACATCTAGAAAAATTATCTATTCAAAATTTGTCTGAGCAAATAAAACGATTAAAACCTAAAGTTATTTTTTTCACTGGTCAATATCACAATAATTTCCCTAAACTTGAAGAAAGTTTAGAACTCTTAAGCAACGAGAAAATAATGACTGGAGAGCATGTAGATAAATTTACTATGCGTATCTGGAATAATGAAACCCTTGTACTTCGAGTGCCTCATCCAGCCCATTGGAGAGCATCTTCAAATGAAGCACGAAAGGTAGCATTGAAATACTTTAAACTTTTTGATGCAAGCAAAAATATTGATGATTTTAAAGCTCAAATTAGAGTTAGTAATTGATATCATTTTTACTAATATTTCTAAAATCAACCTAATACACCTTATACGAAATTAAAAATGGGAGCCTAAGCTCCCATTTTTATTGATGATTTTTTAATTCTTTGAGCATAGCATCCCGTAAGATTTCATTCATACGTGTTTGATAACCTTTTCCCTGTGCTTTGAACCAAGCAAGCACATCAGCATCTAACCGAATTGAAGTTTGTTGCTTTACTGGACGATAGAATTGATTGTGGCGTACAGCATTACTCCAGTCGGTAATTTCAGGAATATCTGATAAATCTAGCTGATCGTCAGGAACCGTTCCCTTAGCAAGCAAGCGTTCAATTTCAGCATCTTGCTTGTCGCTGAATTTTTCATTCAGTTCTTTGCGTGAGTATCTAACCATGCTCATATTTATCTCGCTCTGCTTTAGTTACCTGTCTTGCACTAATGATTCGTATGATTTCACAGTCATCTTCATCAAAGATGGTATGAGCTACTAAGAGCATTAGTACGCCTTTCACTTTTCCAATGGTCTGCCAACGTTCTTCGCCATCGGTATGTCTGTCCTGGATTGAGATCCTTAGAGGATCTTCAAAAACAAGGCTTGCCGTTTAGAAAGAGACATCGTGTTTTTTCTGATTCTTTCGATTCTTTGCCTCATCCCATTCGAAATACTGTTCCATAAAAAACATTCAAATTTGTATATACAATAATGTATCACAAAATTGTATCACTCAAACTGAAATGCGTAATTTTTAGTCAAAATTATTGGCAAGAACTATCAAAAACGATCATAAAAAAGCCGACTTGTTTCCAAGTCAGCTTTTCGGGTTTGCGTCCCCGATTTTTTATAGCATAACTTTTTGAAATATAAAACTATTTTTATATGCGTTTCGTATAAGCTCTATTATGTTAAATGGGAGAATTAGATCCACCCTCCAGTAATAAAATCTCCTGAATCATATCCAATGGAGTACCCAATTTTTCTCTCTGGGTAAGCGATTTTATAATGATTCATTGATGCTTGTGCCAGCTTAAGTGAATAAGCTAAGAACAGCCTATCTTGTTCCAAAATTTAAATAAGTAAAATGCGATCAGATGCGTTTTAACGTAGCTATTTCCAAAAAATCCTTACGTATCTTTATGGCCTGATGTCTAACCTTCTGAGAATACTTATTTTTATCCTTAATTAGATCCTCAATCCAATATAAAACATCACTATCAATATACTCAGGTCTTTTTTGAAGCCAGTTTAAAGCTAATTCAGGCCAATAGTTTGATACGCTTTCAGAAAGTGCATAAATGACTACGTTCCTTACATCTTCTAAAGAGTATGTATGGTTTTCTAGACTATTTTCATCCATTTCCAAAAGCAATAATCCATCTCTTACATCATTCATATCTACATAACTCGAATATTTTTATTAGCCTAAAAATAAAGGATTAATAAATTACATTAGTATTGATTCTTAAATTTCCCTAAAATTAACATAATGCACGTTATACGAAGTCAAAAAATGGGAGCTAAGCTCCCATTTTTAATGCATTTTTTTAAATAAGACTAGGATGTGCATCTAAAATTCGAATCAATGTTGCTGCTGGTCCTGTTGGATAGCGTCGGCCTTGTTCCCAGTTTTGCAGAGTACGATGGCTAATGTGGAGACGTGCTGCAAATTCGCTTTGACTTAAACCAGTTTTTTCTCGCACTTCCTTAATATCTGGTAATTCAAGTTCGGTCGTTCGACTAGCTTGGATCTCTTTGCGCTTGATTGCTCCTGCTTCTTTAATCGAAGCAACTAAGTCATCAAATAAGTTGTTATCCATGAAATTGCTCCTTCACGAGTTGGCGCAGAATGGCGGTTTCTTTATCCGTTAGATTATCTTTTACAGATTTTGGATAAGCCACCAAGAAAAAGATTTGATCATCCTCATTTACCCAATAGTAAATTACTCTGATACCGGCACTTTTGCCTTTATTCCCTTGAGCACAACGTACTTTTCGAATGCCACCGCCATTCTTGATTAAGTCACCTTTATCTGGCTGAACCAATAGATCTTGTTGAAGTTGACGATATTCTTCATCAGATACAAGGTCTTTGATTTGCTTGGTAAAGATACTGGTTTCAATGAATAACATAGATTCTTTATACGTCAATGGCGTATAAAGAATTCTATCAGTTTCCGTATTAAAAAACGAGAGTTGTTGCTCTCACACCTAGACCCAGTGCTATACACGCTTAGTTTTTTATATTTCAAAAGAGTATTTTAGCAAATATCATAAAAGACCGGTCTATTCTTAAGCCGGTTTTTTATATCGCAGAGCATCATGGCTTCATCATAGATATATGAATATTAAGATAAATAAAAAGCCCTATAGTCTCTCCCGTTACTATAGGGCTTATAAAACGTTGTAATTTTTTTCTTAATTACCTACTTTTCGATGTAGGTTATGAATATATTTTACCTATTGGTAAAAATAAAGATATAAGACAAAAGATGAATACGTTAGGAATTCCGCGTAAAAACTACTAATTTCGTATAACCGCCATTATGTTAAGTGGGGATATTTTTTTACTAATTTCATTTACTTTAGCTCTTTATTTCTTAACTTCAAAACAACGTATCTCTGCCAAAAAAGTAGCATTCCTGCAAAAATACATATGTAAGTTTTATTCTCAATAGAAAGAGCGATCCCTGTAAAAATTAAAGCAAATAAAAAAGAGAGGATTAAATTAGTCTTCTGACTTAATGAAGAACCAATTGCTAATTCAAGACTAAGGAGTTTGTTTAATATTTTCATAAAAAATTATAAGTAAGAATAATTATCAATTATACCAAATAATATCTATTTTAAGATTTCCTAAAATTAACATAATACACCTTATACGTAATGCTTGATATTTCTCTTTAAATATCATTATATTAAAGCAAGCCGTTCTGGAATATAGGGCACCAGAGCGGCTTTTTATTGATTATTCATGTTCCACGCTTAAAATTCGAACAGTGTTTCATGATTTTTATAAGTTAAACTAAATTTAGTTGCTAATCCCAATAAGCTATTCACTAACTTGTAAATATCGGTATACCGCCTGACGACTAATCCCAAAAGCTTTCCCTAATGCCATTTTCGATGGATACTTCCCCTCCTTCCATGCTTGTCGTAAAGCTTCAGCTTGGTCAGGCTTTAGTTTATGCACCCGACCTTTGTACTTCCCCTGAGCAGAGGCGAGTTTTATTCCTTCCTTTTGCCGCTCTAAAATGATCTCACGTTCGAACTGTGCAAAAGCACCCATCATTTGAAGCATCAAATTATCCATCGGGGTGGATTCGGCTGTAAAAGTAATATTTTCTTTTACAAACTGGATGGCGATCCCTCGTTTGACCAGTTTATCTACTTCAGTGACCAAATCTTTTAGGCTTCGCGCAAAACGATCCATTGAATGTACAATCACCCTGTCCCCTTCCCGGACATAGTTCAACATTTCCTGAAATTTAGGTCGGTCAGTATTTTTACCTGAAGCACGGTCAACAAAAATCCGATCGACCTCAATTCCTTCAAGTTGACGTCCAGTGTTTTGCTCGACAGAACTTACCCGAACATACCCTACTTTTTGGCCTTTCACTTTTTCACGCCCTAATTGGATAAAAATGAACAATTTCGTAAATTATAAATCTTTAACACTAAAGTTACATGTTACTTATGATTAAAAATCATTTAAATGATACATAATTTCATGAACTTTCAGATTGTAACTTTGGGGTATAGTCTAAAGTAACACCTTGAACTTTTGCAACAGTGCCCTTAAATTGCTATACACACCAATGGACCAAGCCGGTTCACGTTCTCTTGCATAACTGCAACTTTATTGAAGTTCACATGCTTCAAGATCGCTTTCATCGGCTCCGACATGCCTTCGGTTTCCGACAAATCCGAAATGTACTCTGACTGGTCTACATACTTATAGAAGTTGTTATCAGGGTGTTGTTCTTTAATGCTTTGCCAACATTGGGGAACCATCACAGAGACTGGTCTGATCAGGTTGAAATTATTGGCGATATTCAACCCATACAGGTCGAAATCGGTATACACCGCTACCGGACATTCTTCTGGCAGAACTTCAAGCAACTGATTGACTGACCGGCAGTTCTTACCATGCCCCCTGTAAAGGAATAGGCTGTCTTGCCATTCGAGTGGAACTTGCTGATACCAGTCCGAAATCCGTACAAGCATAGTGCCATTCTCAATAATGATCAGCTTCCTGATTTTTTCTACTGCAAGATGCTCTAAGGACACGGCTGTTGTCACGCCAGGATGTGCAATGTGCATCTCACCGGACTTTAACGGTAGTTGTGCATTGATCGCAGCAAACCAAAGCTGCTCACCGAAAACGCTGGCATTGCCAGACTTTTCATCTATACGATGATCAGCAAGCGATATTCGGTCTGCATTGGAGTCATACGTTACCTCTGGCTCCGTTTTTACATGCTTTCCGTACAGAACCCGAAGCACATCAAGATCTGATTCACTTAGATGCAGCTCACGTTTGATGATGCTGCCGATCTGCATGTCTTTGTTCAGCATTGTCCATGTCTTGTTAAGCTTCACCACTCTGGTTTTAAGCTGTAAAACCGTCTGAATGATTGAGAGTTCTCTTTGCCCTAAGCGCATTGCATCACCTTTCCGTTGCTGTCTTTGCGACGAAACACGATATCTGAAATGTAGTAGTTGCCATTATATTTAGCATCCGTTTCACCCACTAACTGCAACTCAAGATGGTTTGAGTGGTTGAGTTCAAACTCATACAGGAGGCGACTAATCCAGTATTCAAATTTGCATCCAGGCTCTAGGCGTATGTAGGCGTTCTTTGCTGATATTTCATTGATTGCCGGACTGCCAAAAGCGTCAAAGAAGAAAAATGCAGCTTTATCCAGAGGTGAGACTGCCTTCACTATCGTATGCGTTGCCTTCTCTACCGGTGGGCGTTTTTTTTCAACAACTGGACCATCTTTTTTAACACGCTTCTGATTGGCTGTCTGAGCTACCGCAGATAAAGTGTTCTCAAAATCCTCAAGGTAGATATCGGCACGAGCTTTCAGCTTGATAAGTGGTACACGACGGAAGCTATCAGGTGCCTTGTTGAAATCAATATCGGCATTCAGCGTCCGGTTGTTGGCAAAATGACGGTGCAGCGCATCAATCAGATTGATTCGCTCCTGGGTTTTTATGTCCTTTTTCCATTCAAAGAGTTGCTTGTCCAGTCGGTGATGGCTGTGGTTCATTTCTTCAATGGCTTCAAACACGCTTGGCTTGAGACGTTTGGAGATCACTCTCTGCAAGTCTGCATCACCTACCGCCAATTCATCCATCGTATTTGGTGAAAGGATTTCCAGTGCCGTAATTAGCATTTTGGCAGTCTTTAAGCTTTGTTCAGCCTTACGCATTTTCATGTCGTAGTTGTTGAACAGCGACAGATACTCAAAGCACTGATCGGCAAAATTGGTCATGTTCTCGCTGATATTGTTTGAAAGCTCAATAATCAGGTCACTTGCTTCAACCTTTAATACTTCGGCACTTTCCGGGTCCTCGACTTTTGACAAGGCATAGTCGGTACTCACCGTTTTGATACGATCAATCAGACCGCTAATGTCGGGTGCGGAAATGTTGCGTTTCTTTCTGTTTTTATAGAAATTCACAAACTCAATGACGAAGTTTCTTAGATGCAGCGTGTTTTTTTCTGCATCCAGATACCCAAGATCGCAAGACAGCAAATTATCAATCAAGGATTTGTTTGATTCATTGACCTGAATAGACGAACTGGTAAACATGATTGCTTCGGCAATAGCATCAATGTTTGCAGAGAAAACCTTCGCCCCACGTTCAGCCGGATTCACGAAGTCGATCATAGTAACTCGCCCTGCTCCACATCATCTGTTTGAGTGATATCAATCGCATTGTGTTCGGCAAGGTACTCAGCTTCATCGTAGAAAATCGACCAACGTGAAGTTGCCAAAAACTCAGTACCCACAACCCCAACCGGCACTAAATATTCGCGCTGTACCAAAAACTGAATAACACCGTTGATCTGGTCTTTCACTGTGCTTGCGGTCTTACCCAACTTTGCAGAGAGTTCTTTTAGCCCTTTTTGGACATGCTTGGACTTCTCCACTTCAACCAGGATTTCACCAGACGTAATTCTGTCGCCTCCAATCAGAGGTTCATTGCGCCCCCCTGCCTTTCTGAACAGTCGCAGCCAGTCCACAAGTGGCTCCATTTTGCTGACGTTTTCCTCAAACTGTTTGGTGATGACCTTTTTGATCTCAGGGTCACTTTCAATATCAAGGTAAATCAGGAAATACCCACCACCGCACGGTGTCTGAATACACTTTTTGCCTAGAAAACTAATATGGTTGTTTAGTTGATCTAAAAATTCGACATCATTCAAAAACTCAAAGTTCTCAAAATCACTCCACTGGTCAATTAGATAACCTTCTAATAATTTGGTCGCTACTTTTGTTAATCGTTTATCAGCCATTTAAAATTCTCCACTTTTTCCCTATTAGACTGGTTCTGCTGCAAGCAATGGGTTATCGCCTTCGATTTCCAGTGGAACAACAGTGCTGACACCATTGGCTCCAACAATGTAGAGATTCTTAAACTTGTGGTTAGAGGTTGAGTTTTCCGGTTGAGCACAGACCAGATAGATTTTGTTATGGTCCATCATGTCGAACAGCAAATTGGTGTTGATCGCATCAAAGTTGCCAATCTCGTCAAGCGGGATATGGATGTAGGTCGAGTTATCAGGGCATAACTTCCGTGACAATGCGAGGAACATGATCAGCACCAGAATACGTGACGTTCCTGTACTCCCTGCACTGGTAAAGTCGTTGTCAGTACGCAGCTCGGCAAGACGACCATTGTTCATCACGCTCATTTTCAGACGTACCATAGAGCGGATATCATCAGTATGTCCTTTGGTGCTTTCAATTGCCTTTAAGGTGTATTCACAGCAACGAATGAAATCCTCGCTCGGAATGGAGCTGCTTTGCATGTTTTCAAAGGATTGATAGTCCTCACACTGCAAAACAAACTGATTGAGCTGATCTAGGGTGTTCTTGTCATTCAGCACACTTTCCAGATTCATTGAGAAGTCAGTGAATGCCTTGAACTTGTTGCTACGGTTCAGGTAGCCAGACAGTTCCGTAGATACGCTCTTTAAACGCTTATTTAGATTAAGGATTTCCTGAATATAGTTACGCAACTGAGCCGATTTATTACGGAAAATGTTTGTGACTGCATCATGCTTTTTCGGCAAGTCGTAGTCCATGATGCTTTCGATGGTAGACATGGAGTTAATGGTGTTCATGGTTTCACTGGTAGTCCCCATACTCTCCATCTTTTCCTCAAACAGCTTGAACAGAGAGAAGGCTTCATATTTGCGCAGTAATGCCTTAGAAGCGTTTGTCTGCAAGCGTAATTGATAAATCTGTTTCTTCTGTGTATCAGCCAACGTACCCAGATCACGAGAGAAGCTGTCGAAGCTTAAAAACTCAGGTCGATCTACCTCTACCAATAGGATATCGTCATCGAACAGGTTTTCGATTTCACGCCCCTGTTTATCCAGCTTTTTGATTTTCTCCCTGAAATCTTGTGCACTCGCTTCAAGATTGTCCACTCTTGTACGAAGGGAGGTTCGGACTTGTTCAAGCTCACTTTCCAGTTTGGAAAGATTGTGGCTGTATTCAGATACAAGTTTCAGAGCTTGGTTCATGTCCTCGATATGGTTCTGCTTGTACTGATAGTGGTTTTTCTTCCACATATCGTACTCAGCCAAAATGCTTTCATAGCCTTTGACTTTGGTGTGCTGTGCAATCGCAGCCTTGATCTTCATTTCTGCCTGTTTCAGGATATTTTCATCCACGCCTTGCTCACGCAGTTTGCTGTGATACAGGTTGGTCAAATCATCCATCTTGGCTTGATAGCTGCTCTCTAGCTGCTTTTCCTTTGTGGCAATCAGATCAAGCTTGATACGCAAGTCTGCATAGGACGCATCATAGCTCTCCTTTAAGCCATTTTTTTCAAGCATGTTGGCTGATCGAAGCTCACCACGTTTCTTCGGCTCAATCTGATTGTTGAAAGTTTGCAGCTCGTATTTCGCTCTATTTACAGCTTCTTGCTCAATACGTGTAGCTTCTGCCTTCTTCGCTTTCAGCTCTTTCTCAGTCTGGTCATAAACCTGTCGGGCTTGCTGCTTCTCGTTTTGCAGGGTATTTAACTCATTTTCGAGTTTAACAACTGCAATATTGGTCTCGTTGATCTCTCTATGGATGGACTGAGCCAGATGCGATTGCTTGTCGTACTGCTCAACCAAAGAAGCCGTGTAAATCTCGGCATCTTTCAGACGTATTTGTAGTTGCTCAAGACTGTCGGCTTCCCCTGGAATCTCCAACTTGTTCAGGTCTATTTCAAGACCATAGAGGCTTAGCGCATTGGCATTCACGCCAGTTTGCCAGACAGGGTTCAGGTTGGTTTTGAAGAAAAGCTCAGGATTGATGACCTTCGCAATGGTAGTACGCCAGTCCACATCTTCATTCGGTGCATCATTCAGGAACCGTAGCAAGGTGTCTTTCTGGAACAGGGTTGTACGCAGATTCTCTTCTGACTGCTTGGCTTTCTCAAGCTTGGCTTTTAATCCATTAAGATCATACTGCGCCTTGTTTTGATCAAAATTAAGTTGTTTAAGCTTGTTTTGAGCCGCTTTCAATTCGTCAGACTTTGCAGACAAGGTATTCTCTTTGACTTCATAAGCCAACTTGAGGCGCTGTAGCTGTAGGTTTTCTTCATCCGTAAACAGTGTTGATTGGTGCATGCGCTCCATAGCTGCTGACTGGATATCCAGAAGCCTTTGACGTTCACTGGAAATTTCTTGATCAAGAATTTGGAGCTGTTCAGCCTGTTTGCGCTCAAGCTCTTTCACCTTGAGATCAAAGCGGTTTCGCAACTGGTTGATTGCCTCCTGAACCTCGTTAGATTCAGCATTAAGGGCTTCACTGGATGCCATTTTTTCACGAAGCAAATCTGCTGAATGCTTGTCGTACTCGCGGTTGATATTTTCGTAGCTTTCAGTCAAAAACTGTTTGTATTTCTTCGCTTCTTCAATCTCGTTGAAGTAGTGCGCACGTTTCTTATATTCCTGTTCCATGACGGAAATATTCATGTCTTGATAACGTCTTTCCGCAACTTCAATATCATGAATTGCCTGTTTAAAGTTACCTGCAGACTTTTCTTTTACTGCAATCAGCTCTTTGACTTGTACAATCTGGTTATTCAGGTTACGGACTGTCTCATTCCCTTTGTTCTTTACCGCATAGATTTCATGCTCTATCGAACTGATCTGCTGCTCGTAGTTCACCACATGGTCCCGGAGTACCAACAGGTGTGCATGAAGCGCATTAAAGGAGGCTAAGACCGCATTCTTTAACTGAATGCCAGAGATAATCTTCTGCTTTTCCGATTGAAGGCTTTGTAGGGCTTTCACATCATTGATGGTTGCTAACCAATCTGCGGTAGAGGTTGGTTTTGTTTTGATTTTCTCGTTGTCCAAATACGCTTCAATTAACATGGTTTTGAAGTTTGAGACAACATTGTTCTGGTTAATCGTTACCTGGGTCAGATTGCTCAGGAATTTTAGCTGTTGTTTGCTTCCAGACAGTGAATAGCGGTTGCATAAATCACGAAGGTTTCTTTCACCTGTCAGTCGTGATTTATCTGCAGTCAGCGTATAGATATATTCAGGGATGCTGTCGATCTGACGGCTCACATCAACGCCAGATTTATAAACCTGATCAAATACGTCTTTCACATTCTGAGAAAGACCCAAGATTTCCAGACTGCTCTCACTTAATAGCGTATCTTCCGCGCATCCATCAACAAATCGGTAGTTGTGCTTGCCCTGATTATTATTGCGATACAGCACCACACACTTTGTACCTGAGTGAGCAAGGTATTCAAAAATCACCATGCTTCGACTGCTCGGCAAATAGTAGTCTACGAAATTTTTCTTGTTTGCAGCTTTCTCTATTAACCCATTTGGTGAGGCACCAAAGAAAATAGGAATCAGGTTCAGGAATGAGGTTTTCCCTGCACCGTTGATACCGGTAATGTTTGTATGACCACCACTAATATCAACTCGGAATAGTTTAGATGAAAGAAAAGAATCATAAAGAATGATTGACTGTAAACCTTTCATAGAGGTTTCTTGAGGGTTAATAATACTCATTATATACCTTTTATAAATATTCATAAGTCTAATGGATACTTCAATTTTAAATAAAATCTACTGTAACTCTTCCAGACAGATATGAAATTAATCCACCCCTAGCCCTTTAAACACCGCATCTACCGGATCTGCATAGAAGCTGGTCTGGAACTTGGTAAACAGTTCCACAGGAATCGTTGGGATATCTGCCGCACTACTCATTGGCAAAGCAACCTTCTTGGCACCCGCATCAAAAGCAACTTGCAGACATTCGGCAATACTTTCCACCGGTGTCACAGAACCACCCAAGCTCATATCACCCAGTACCACCATCTGACTTTGAACCGATCGTCCTAAGAGGCCAGAAGCGAAAGCCACTAAACTTGGCAGAGCAAGATGGCTGAGCGGGCCGGTATTCTGTAATTCAACCACATGTAAGTGGAAGTCATGTTCCATCACCTTACTACCACCCGATATTCTGGATGCATTGGCCTTGAAGTAGTCAAATGCGATCTTGACCTGCTCCTTGGCACTGCTTGAATTCCATAAGCCTGACGTCGCCAGCTTTCCTGAACCTTTGGTGACTTGAAGTTCTAAGCGGTATAACCCCGGCATGCCTTTATTACTGAGCCCGATGGTATATAAGAAACCTGGCTTGGCTGGACCTTCTGGAATCAGTCCGCCACCACCCTGCTCTTTTACCGATACAAAATGTTCTTCTAAGGTATCATTATCGATGTAGCTGAAATGAACGTCATAGAATTCCATGCCACCAATTTTCTTCAGCTGCTCTTTGACACGACGGCGTACCTGCAGCGCATATTCCAGACATTGCCGTACATCTTCTTTATTAAACTGACCGTGTGGGTAGAGCAGCTTCATCAATCCGGAAACCGTCTTGCGAACTGCGATCACATCACGCTGATTCAGGTTGTTACCGAGCTTGAAGTACTTCTCAATCGAGTCTGCAAAGCTACGCTTACGCATTTCCCGGAAGAATTCAGCCAGATAATCAACGATCAATCCATAACGGTTGGTGAAGAACTCCGGGCGCATCTTCGGAATTTCCCAGCCGGGGATATAAGCATGAAAACGATCGAAGAATGCCGAATCGATCATGGCTTCAGGGAAAGGTGCCAAGAGATGGCTGGTTTTTACCAACGATTCGACGCTTTGGTTAATATTACCCACAAAAACCATCGAAGCTGAGGCTTCCATCTGTTCACGACCACGGGCAAAAGATCCTGAGGCCATGTAATCTTTCATGATCTGTACACCATCTTTGTCCTTAAAGGAAATACCGGCGACTTCATCAAAAGCTACCACATCCCATAAGCCCACCAGACCAATACGGCGGCTACTCATGTTATAGAACAGGTTGGCGACAGTCGTTTGCCCACCGGAGACTAAAATACTATTCGGTGAACACTCTTTGTAAATATGGCTTTTCCCGGTACCGCGTGGTCCCAGTTCACAGACGTTATAGTTATTTTCAACGAACGGAACCATACGCGCTAATAGGTGCCATTGCACGTCCTCTTTTAACGAAGCCGGTTCCATGCCGATCGAACGGATTAAACTCTCGCGCCACTGATCAGTGCTTAATGCTGCTCTGCCACTGAAGAGTTCATCCATATTCATATTCGGCATTTGAATCGGCTTGAGTAAACTCACCCCAAATGGAGAACTAGTCTGTCCTTCTTCAAAATAATAACTGAGCGTAGCAATGACCCAGATACCACCGACCAGCAGCTTTTCATACTCTTTGACGATGCCTGCCGAGATCTCTGCATCTTTGATGCCCAGATTACTAAATGATGCTTCATATTTGTCCTTACGCTCATTCAGCTTTACGGTCACCCGATCAATGACCTTATAACTGCCACGCTCACGAACCAGGGATTTCACCTTCTCAGCTTCATCAGGTCGTACATAGTTCTCTGCCAGCACGGTCTTTACGTTACGTAGTCCCTGTTCAATGATCTCGGGGTCATCCGAGGCACAATACATCCCTAGCAGGTATTCGAGTACATAGACCGGGACATTGGCCCCTTCTTTGATCAGTTTGGTCAGATCCTTGCGTACCACCCGCCCAGCAAAGTGTTCATTCAGCAGCTGATCCAGTTCTTTATCGTTAGCAGATTCCATGTAGGCTACGCTCTATCGTTAATTCGTTATCAGAAGAAGTCATCGGTAAATGCCAGATCAATGGTGACCTTATAGCGCTGCATCTCGATATTCAGGTCTTTGTCCTTCAGTACCAGGAAGTAATCTTTCTTACGGTCAAAATCAGTGCCAGACAATGACAGTCTGACCTGTTTGACCCGATCGGCAACAGAGTCGGTACTGCTATCAAAAGTCAAAGTTTCTTCACTGGAAACTTTGAGATCTCCATCATAAATGGCAATGGATAAAGTCACTGGCATGACCAGCTCACTGACAGCTTCAGTTTGCATCAAGTCAAACTTCTGGATGTTATTGACCATCTTCAGCGTGGATTTGGTGGAAATGACACCGACTTTACGCTTGGTGCGTTGCCCAGCTTTTTCACCACGTAGCTGTTTTACAGTCAGTACCGGCACCACAATTTCCTGAGGCATGATGCCGCCATGCACAAAACGTGAGCCTCCTACAAAATGGAAACGGTTCGCCCCTTTTGGAATCCAGAAATCAGTCGCAGATAGTGTGCCTGCCGTAGCTTGGGTTGAGCCTTTCCATGCTTCCTTGCTCTCTGGTAAACCATGCCCAATCACATAGCGTTTTTTGCTCTTCAATGTATTGGTAGGTTTTTCAGTCAAGCTTGAACGATCCGCAGATTCCAGTTTACTTTGCTGGAACAGGAAGCCATGGTCGGCTGTAATCAACAGGGTAGAAATATTGAAGTGCATTAAGATTTTGCGGCTGAGTTCGGTCAGCTCTTCAATGGCATGTTCTACCGCCATAAAGGTTTCTGATTCTGTCGAGGCGCTGTCACCACGTGCATCAATCACGTTGTGATAAACGTAAATCAGCTCATGGTCTTTCAGCGCTTCACGACCTTCATCACGCGACCAGCCTTTTACCGTTTCAGCGGTAACTGCCAATCCATTATAGGCAGCCAGAATTTTGGATCGTGCTGCAGTCCCTTTGCTGGACTGCCCATCTACTAAAACATCATCCCCTGCGGCCTCTTTGTACTCCAAAGTTTGATGCGGCAACAACGAGGCCATGCCAAGTGTGGTGTAACTTGGGACAACGCCCAGCTGTGAAGACAAGGTCGCTTCAGAATAACGCTTTTCATTAATACGATCACGCAGCTCTACCGCAGCTTCATAGCGGAAAGCATCACTGATAATTACCACAATACGGCGTTTCGTTGCAGAACCCAGTAAGGATCTGACGTGGGTATCATAGAAGTTCTGCTGATTTGGGATATCTGCCACTTTCCAGACATTCAAGCGTTGCTCAGCTTCAACCCGCTCTCCCCAGTTTCGTGCCAAGTGGTCAATAAACCAGTAGGAATAGCAATTTTCGACTTCTTCATCGAGTTTTTTTAGGATATCGACATGAGCGCGTTGAGAAGCAGCACTGTAGTGGCGGTAGGCCATATCAAAGCGATACAACTCCTGCTCGTAGGCTTTATACAAGGCTTCGCTAGAGTCGAAATAGAAACTGGCATCAAACTGCAGTCGCAGGCTGAACAGGTCAATGGCTGCCTGCAACGCGGTATAGACGGTACGGTATTTACGGCGGGTTGCATCGTCCTTATGTTTGGAAGCCCAATAGCCATCCAGACGGGTAGAAATAATCGTTCTGAAATGTTCCAGTTCAGCTTTGGCTGCTGCAGGGATATGACTGGCCAAATCAACAATGATCTTTTGTTCAATCACTTCAAAGGTCATGACATCGAGCAGCTGCTCCAGATCAAAAGCCCCGACCTTTTCTTGGATCCGCAGTGCATTGGCCACGGTCTGGGAGAGTGTATCGAAGGTTGGGTAGTATTTGGAGCTGTCTCTCCAGCGCGACAAAAAGGCTCTGGCTGTTGCACGGGAGCTGACTGATGACATCACCAGTTCTTGAGCCCATAGCGGTATATCGCCCAAGCTTTCACAGAAACCTGTAGTCATCAAACGGATAAAGAACGTACCGAGCTTGAATGGTGCTTCCCCATTCAATTCTTCAACCGATGCTGGATAACCAATTTCCGCCTGTAATGCGGTGACTAAAGCTGGCACCAGTTGGAATTTTTCCAGTTCAGCAAAGGATTCTGGATTGACTTCCAGAGCCAGGTTCTGCTGTACCATTTCATCTGCCAACGCCAGGACAATATGCATCAGCTCGGCACTGTCGGCCTTGACCACAGCCGCAATCATGGCCATGTCCAGATCCTGTGCTTCGGCATCTGGCTGGATATAGCGTTTTAACGCGCTCAGACGGGCTTTGGCTTTGAGGAATTCTTCACGTTGAGCCAGATGTTCTCTTAGACTTTGCTGTTGTAAACCAAGCTCATTGAAGATAATCGAGAAACGATCGGCATAGAAGCTGCGTGAATAGAGCTTGATGTCCAGTAGCCAGTCTTTTTCGGTTTCAGGCTCAGGACTAGGGAAATACAGCAAGTATTTACCCTGCTGATCTTGCAGTTCCAGTTTGAGCTTGATCGCCAGACTCGACTCTTCTGCCATATTCAGAATCTGGACATCCCCCAGATTTAACGCTTTTACTTCTTCGCTAAAGGACTGTTCAGCGTCGTACCAAAAGACAATTCGGTGCTGTTCAGTATAAAAGGCTTGTTCCAGGCCTTGTTGAAGTTGATTTAAGTTCATGCAAACACCTCTGCATGATCTCGTTCGCAAGAAAAGCTATTCATCACTTCTCCCCCGTAATCGCTTTGACTTCAGCCAACAAGTCCCCAAACTTGCCGTAGTTCACTTTCACCCCATCATCTAGATCCAGTGATATACGCTGATCGGCATAGTGGCGCAGTTTTTCTTCAAAGCTACTCAGTTCAGCCTGTTGCTTATGCAAGTTTTGCAGTTCTTTCTCTTTACGTTTAATTTCAGCAGCTGAATCACTGTTTTCGATTTCACTTTGCAAAGAATTAACCATAGCCGCCATTTTGGAAATCAGTGGCATGACATATTCGGTACGCATACGCGCCAAAGTACTTTCGTTATAGCGGTGCAAGTATATTAATGCCTGAAAAGCCCCCTGTTTTCCACTGCTGAATAACCAGTAGATCGGGCGCTTTTTATAGGTCTGCATGTGGTCTTTGTAGAACTTACTCGCCAAATAACGGCGAATCGTTTCTTCAGCGGTTTCGTTGGCTTTTTTATCCAAGCTTTCTTCTAGCCACAACATATTGGCATCCAGTGTATCTTTACCCCACACTGCAGTTAAGAACTCTTGGATACGGTGTGTAGCATCATCTTCAAACCAGTGCATTTCGGTCAATGGAATAATGCCATCAGCATCGGCTGGGAATGTTTGATAACGACTTGCATCAAAGTCTTGATTGCCTGCATGGGCATAGATCAAGCCTGGTTCGTCCAAGCTATAACGTCCCATCATGCAGCCAAGTGCATAAGAGACTAAACGCTGGCTGTCTTTTTCACGGTCGGCACGGGTCAGCGTAATTTGCTCATCTGGTACATCTGGGGTGAGTTCATCCTGTAAACCATAAGCATCAATAAACAGCTTATTATTTTCTTCTTCAAGACGTTTCATCTCAGCCACGGCGTCAGCATTTTGTTGTTGCCATGTGTTAAAGGCTTGTTGTAAGGTCGGCTGATTGCTACGAATGATAGGATTTTGAGTAAAGTCCCATGAGATTTCATATGAGTCCCAATTGATTCTACCAATACTTAATAAATTTAAACTAGATTGATTTATTGCATCTAAAATATCTTTATTCATTATTACTGGAAATTTACTTATATCTCCAGACTGGAAATTAAGTGTAGGACTTATTGCCCCCAGTATCTTAGGTAGTATTTTGGAATTTAAAAGAGCTAAAAGATAAGAACGTAAATCCCCTGAATCAAATATGCAACATCCACCATTATCAAATATATATCCATCTTCAAACCATCTAATACTGAAGTTAGCTGAAGTTACTGTGCCCCATGTTAATCCTGGTTTAAAGAAATATTGCTCATTTGCAATAACAGCTGTAGGAATCTCACGAATTGCTTTTCCTTGCTCTTGCCAATCAATTAAATAATTGTTATGTCCATACCACTTTAGAAAGCCACCTCCTTTATTATATGGATACCACCGATAAGAGCTATTATATTCAGGTTGTCGAATTCCGAAATTTGTAATTTTCACCTCAGGCCAATAACGCAAAAACTTATCATTATTGCTCGTTGAGTTACCCTTTCGTGGTGATGAAATATTGCCTAATGGATATCCTGTTTCAAAGGCCTTCTTAATATTATCACTTAACCAATAAGCAATAGGACTTCCAGGAATTTTATTAAAGTCGTCTTGAACAATTGAATCAAATCGATTTAACCCTGCTTTTAATTCAGATTCTTTTTGAGTCTGCTCAGTATTTACAAGACGGAAAAATACTGGCTTGAATTTATTTAAGTGTTTACATTGCATGACAAAAGCTGTCGCTTGTACCACTTCACCCGATATTTCAGGAAATGCTCGAGCACCTAAATGTGCCATGTTCTGAATCGTACGATCTTGTAACAGCTTTTCACGCATCGCTTCATAGGATGACAAGAACATCCAGCTTTGCATGGTCACCATGCTGTTAAAGCCACTGTCTTTGCACCATTCAAACCCACGTTCAATAAACATGGCAAATAGGTCTGACTTGCTGTCTGGGAATTGCTTTTTGGCAAAATCTTTAAGTGCTGTATTCATCCCCTTAGCACCCATATACGGCGGATTCGCAATCACTGCATCATATTGTTTAGCCAGTAATTTTGCTTGCTGGACGAGCGGTAACAGCTCTTGTGCTGACTGCTGTGCAAAAATATCCCCTGACGCTAATGCTGTATTCAGCTTGCTTTCTAACTCAGGCAGTTTCTTCGCAAATGCTGCTGGAATTTGAATCAAAGAACCAAAGGTCGAAGCATGTTCAAATAGGTCTAGCAGTTCTTTTAAATCGGTCTGAGCAATACCAGTATTTGCCAAGTCCTGACTCAATGCGTCTAAACGTTCAGGCTGACTGTCCTGTAAGGCAATAATATTCAGCTTCGGTGGATTGCTAAATAGACGGCGGTCATCCTCACGCGCTTTCATTAATAGTGCAAAGCTTGAGAGCTGTGCTGCACGGGTATCAATATCAATGCCGTACAGGTTCTTTTCTAAAATCAAACGTGGAATATCACGGCTGCGGTAACCACGTTCTAAATAAATCGCTTTTAAGCAATCATAGGCTTCCACCAGAATATGCCCCGAACCACAGGCCGGATCCAGCACCGTAATGCTTTCAGGGTTTAAGATATCGCCATCTTCACTGATACGAACATCAATTAGCTGTTTCAGCTGTGCATTGACTTCATCGGTCTGTTCCGCAGGCTGAATATAGTATTCCCAATCACTGGCTAGGGTACTTTCTGGCTGAGCCATCATCCATAGACGACCAACACTATTTTGCACCAAATACTTCACAATCCAGTTTGGGGTGAAGAGTTGTGTCGCTGCAGGAATATCTTCACTCTTGACGACTTTACCAATCACCTGATCTTTCTTTTCAGAAATATAGAACTGATACAGCCAACCAATAATCTGCACATCCGACCAGTCTTCTTCCGGAATGCTGCTGACCAGATCACGGATCAACGAATCGGTTTTAGTCAGGTTATCCGGTAATAACAGTTCAGATTCATCAGAAACCTGTTCAAACAGGAGTGGCATCACTTGGTTTAATGCATGACATTGGGCCAGTAATAGCTCCCGGTACAGTTCTTCGTCTTTATTGCCATCTAGCTTTAACTCAGCCACACGGCTGGCATTTAAACCCGGTAACTCAATATCCAGACATTCTTCCAGAATCTGCGGCAAGCCGGCACTGCCATCGGCACTGCTTAGCACACGGCGGCCATGATCCAGCAACCCTTTGCATTCCATGTAGCGAATCGCACAGAGACGGTTAAACCAGCTGTAGGCAATATAATCGATGCTCTGCTCAAAACTGCTGGCTTGAATGCGTTTGATCAGCTTGTCACGTGGTTTCAGCACCGACAATGGAAAAACGTTGTCTCCTATCAGCAGCAAGTCACCTTTCTGTTCTGCCGGTAAAATGCGGTCTGCGGTGATGCCGTATTTGGCCGCCTGCTTGCGCATAGCGGCAATAAAATCGTTACGTGCTTGCGGTGCGTATTTTTTAATATTACTGGTGTTCATAGTTCAACCTTAAATTAATGACTGATGCTGATATCCCTAACCCCGCTGTTAGCGGATACGCACACGCTTTTTGTCACCCACGATTTTTTTCAGTTCAGCTTTGAGTGCGTCTACAAACTGATCCACCGACTCTTCCGTTTCCAGATAGACACTGCTAGAGGTTTTGTTGTAAATGCTGGCGACATCAACTTCGACAACAGGTTTCGGTGGCACCACGACGATCGCGGGCTTTACCGGAGTCGCAGCAGGTGCTGATGTTTCTGGGCTGGCGGTGGTTGCTGAGCTCGCTACGCTCTCTGCTTTGCTCTGAGCCAGTTGTGCCGCTTTGGCCTGACGCTGAATTTCCGCCTGAACTTCGCTCTCCAGCTCATACAAGGCTTCGTCAAAACGCTCGACGGCGGTTTGGGTTTGCAGCATATAGATGGTGGATAGGCTGCTTTCCACTTCAATATCCGTTTTCAGCAGTTGCAGCGGACGCAATAGCTTATTGCTCAGCTCAGCGGTGGCCATGCCGCTGTTCTTGATCTCTGCTTCCAGTTGTTTGATCTTGTCATCCAGCTGCTCTACCGCCTGACTGCGTTTTTCAGTTAGTAAACGTTCATTGACACTTTCCACTGTGCGCACCAAATCAGCGATTTTATTTAACAGGCCGTAGGGTGATTCATTGGTCGAAATACGATGTAATTCTGATAAGGCTTTTTTAGCCACCTCATCACTGCCCAGTGCCTGTTTGTTTTTCTCAAAATGACGTAGGGCCTGCTGCAGTTGCTGCCAGCTTGGCATCTGGTTACTGAAGAACTCATGAATATCACGGTAGTCTTCTTCCAGATCCAGATAGTCATCCTTGTTATCAACCACGGCCTTAAAGAAATCGAAGCTGTCGCTATTGGCCAGCAAGCGATCCAAGCTTAAGATAGACCGTTCAATGACTTTCTTGCCCGGGAATTGCCCGACATCGGTTTTGCTCTTATACGACTTAAAGTTGGCTAACCAGGTCTTAAAGTTTTGGGTATAGAACTCAAACAGCTCTTTTTCTGTCGCTGGTCCCATGGCCGAGAACAGTTCTTGGGTGAGTTGGCGCGCCTGTTTCAATACCTGATCATCGGTCTGACGCTTTTTAATGATGGCAACTTCACGACGACGGCGGCTGTTCTGTAAAGGTTCCAGCGCATCTTTCAGCTGCAAGGTGCCTCCATTCAACTGCAGTGAAATACGTCCCATGGCAGCAAGCTGACCTGCCAGTAGTAAAATCTCGGCATCCGGCCAGCCATAAGGACGTTTGGCAAAACGATCCACTACATCCGATACCAGAATACGTTCGGTACCGGTGGCCCGTAGCGCAATGTACTGTTCCACTTCCTGTAGGGCTTTCGGATTGCTCTGACCGCCATCCAGGGATAATCCCAGCTGCGCCATATCATCCACAGTCAATACGGCGTTCAGTTCACGCCAAGCATCCTGCTGATAGACCTGCAGATAGCTCAGTTTGGTATAGGTATTTTCCAGCAGATAACGACAGGCCTCATCCAGCTTGCTGGATGGGCTAGAAGATGAAAGCTGCAGATGTTGACCCAAAGCATAGCTTTCCGCGTCCAGCAGCATTTCTTCGACCCGGGCACGCAAACGTTTTTTGCGTTCCTGGTTCTCTCGGCCACGGTCTGCCAGAATACGGGTGATATCGGACTGGGTGCCATCATCATTTAACCGAATAAATTTATTGGTTTTCAGCCACGTTCTGAGCTCATTAAAGAATTGCTTGTCATCACCGAGTTTAAATAGCACCTGTCCTTCAGCACTTTTACCAATACAAAAGGCTTCACTGTAAAGGTTGTATTCAGTATCCAGCGGAGAAATGATTTCAACTTTCAAATCACTCTCATACTTGCCATCCAGGCTATGGCTATCTAGGAAACGACCAATCTGATAGTCCATCTTGTTGGCTTGATGGCGGTATTTGTTCTGATCGCGCAGTAAATCTTTAAAGATCAGGTTGGCTAACTCTTTATTTTCTTCTGAAGCTGCTAAGTCCGTGGCTTTAATTTTGCGGGTGATATCGCGTTCTTCATTGGTCAGGAACAGGAACTCATCGCCATTCCTCGTAATCAGGCTCTCTTTTTCCAGACGCTGCAGGCTCTCTTCAATCCGCTTGCGTAATGCCAGCTTATCTTCATCAATTTTCTCAATCGACAAAGTCACCAGGTTATCTAGCGTACCTTTGATGATATCGACATAGCGGATCATGAACAGGGTACGCAACATCTGCACATCAAAACCATCCAGGGTCTTATTCTGCCCTGCCTGGTCGATGGTACGCTTCACTGCTGTATCCAGGAAGCCTTCGACTGAAGTATAGAAGCGGTGGAAAGGAACCAGGGCACCGACTTCATCTGTGGCAATCGCATTGGCGGCCATCTGGAATGCATCTAGCATAGATCGTTCACCATAGGCCAGATGTGCACCAGTCGCACCGACTTTACGGATTTCTTCAAATACTTTTTGTACCAGCTGGAAATGGTACGGCGCAAAAGGATAGTTATGAATAAAACTGTCTGGCCCCTCATAGTTCTTGAGGGTTGGGCCTGAACGGTCAAAGGTAATCTGATTTTTTAAGATATCGCCCTTTTGCTCAAACACTGATCTGAGCAATGCTTCTGCTTCTGGGGTTTTACGTAATAAACGTTTCTGGATGACTTCATCGGTATTGGAACTGGACAGTGATAAACGGGTTTTAAAACGTCCAGCAATCTTGGAGAAGTCATTGGCTTTGGAAGAAGACATCTCACCTAAAACAGCATCGATGTCTGCCTGTGAGGTGACGAT
Organism: Acinetobacter sp. MF4640; assembly: GCF_002018895.1. Lineage (NCBI taxonomy): Bacteria > Pseudomonadati > Pseudomonadota > Gammaproteobacteria > Moraxellales > Moraxellaceae > Acinetobacter > Acinetobacter sp. MF4640. Next base: position 22,856 of record NZ_MVOM01000049.1, read on the forward strand.
AATCCAAGCGCGGCCTTTACAGATCGTACCCAGGTTTTCAGTAATGGTTTGCAATGTCAGCATCAAGCGGGTATCGCTGCCAATAAACTGCCCCACTTCATCGACCAAGAACAACATGCGTTGCTGGGGTCCTTTGCTGTCCAGGTATTCTTTCACCCACTGACAGAAATTTTCAACCGAAACACTAAAGGTCTGCTCAGAATCCTCAAACCATTTATGCGCTGCTTCTGCTGATAAGTTGAGGGCTTGGGAAATCGCGGTTTCGACATCATCCTGATAGAACTGATAGCCATCACGTTCTTCTAGCCAAGACATGCCGCTAGATTCTTCAAAAGCCTGTTTAAAGCGCTCATACACCCCTTTCTGGCTCAGGTGACGTTCCATATGTGCAATATGTGGATGGTCAGCACTAAAACCCTGATACTCGTTAAACACGCGTAAAAACACATTCAGAATCGGATTGCCGTCATCATTGGAGCTGGCTTTACTGTCGATGTTAAATAGGATGACATCGGCATGATGACTAACCGCTTTACCAATATCCGCACGGATAAACGCATCCCGGATTTTGCTTTCATCAAAGAATTCTGCAGCACTGCGTTCGTTACCTTCCGCGTCACGTGCCACTTTATTGGCCAGAATATAGGACAAGGTTTTCAGAAAATGCGATTTACCTGAACCAAAGAAGCCAGAAATCCACACGCCGACACGATTGGCAATCGAAGGATCGCTCAGGTCTGTGCCATAAGACTGGAAAAAGTCCCGAAAATGCTTTTCCAGCTCATTGGTGACCACATACTCATCAAGTTCCTGATATACCGTGGTATTGTCATTCTGGTCTGCCTTGACCACCCCGTTTATCGCACGATCTAATGGCTTGTAAAAAAGTTCTTTAATATTCATCTCAATCAATTCCCCGAATTTTTATGGCTATTTGTCGTGCTTATGGCACTAATCTGAAGGCTCTGTAGTAATTATTGCTTGGAATTTTTCCAAATAAACTCATGGCCTGACCGTCGTAATACCCCGGATAAAACAATACGACTGGTTTATGCCCCAGCAAGGAATGCAAACTGTTTAACAAATGATGTGCACGTAATAGTGGCCAAACCGACCCCACCCCGGTCATCAACACTATATCTTGCGCATTGGTGGCATATTTGCTCACCAGATACGGCGCAAACTTATCCATATGCAGTGGACCTTTCAGAGCCTTGAGCAGTGCCTCATCGCCTTTGGCTTTTTGCATTTGGATCGCTTTATCAATGAAATTGCGCTCAGCCAGGTAATCCACCACTGCTTGTAGCAGATTAATATTCACCACCTTCAGCTGACTGTGTTTTTTCTCCAGCATCCCTTCCAGAAAATGAAGATATTCACGGACTTTCAGCTCATCTTCAGGTGCATAATCAAAAATCCAGAAGCCAATTTCATTACCCAATCCTTGTCCAGTGAGAAACTCAGTGGAAAGAATTCGCTCTGGAATCTGGTTCAGACGCTCATGTATTGTTTGACTCATTGCTGCCCCTCTACAACTAACGCGTCCATACCGACACTTCCATAGATCTTTTAATGCGTTGTTTATAATGTTCTTCCAACAGGCTACGCAGCTCTGCTCTGACGATCACGCGCTGCAACTCCAGCTTACGGGTACTTTTTAAGTAACCGGCTTCTGCCAGCATGCGAAACACCACCTGCCCCATTTTTTTCTTGCTGGACTCTTTCCAATCACAGATATCCGGATCGCGTTGTGAGCGTTCATCCAAAAAATCTGACCAGATATAACTGTCCAAGTATTGCGCCTGAGAGATATAGGCATCCCTCATCACCGTTTCCATAAACTCAAGCAGCAACAGGTTGCGTTCCAGTGCGCTACAAAAAGCCACCTGGGTCGCCAGCTCATCATCCCCATCACGTAGTGCTTTCCAGAAATCAGGCTCTAAGCGCTCCAGACGCTTACGAATAGCGGTGGCATTGCGTTGAGCTGAAGCAGGCGTTCTTTTTTGCAGAATATTGTCAATCTGAATGGCCTGATGCCATTGTTCTGGAGTCGCTTCTCGTAATAACAGATCCGCGATCAGCCGGCTTTCACGCACCATCAGGGAACCACCAATCAGGTCACTGTCATAATGAAATTGTTCTAACATAGCCAATCTCCTATGAAGCTTGATCAAACAGGTAAGACGACAGCTTTTCGATATCTGAACCTTGTAACACTAAGGTATATTTCAAGGCATCTTCCGCCTCAGCCAGCGTGATCGCGGCCTGATATCGCTGCAAGGTATAGTGAGCCAGGGCTTTTTTCACCGGAATCTGTAATCTGCCATCAGGCATGCCGAAGTCTTTTTCGACCAGCGCTTTTTGAGCTTCATTCAATTTTGGATTCGGGATCAGCGTCAGTAGAATTTCTTCATGCCAGTGTTGATCCTGAACAGGGTCTACTGTATCAATCGCCACCACAACAGGTGTGCGATCAATCCTGGAGAGTAAAAAGTCCTTAAACTGCTTGCTCTGATGGCAATAGGCACGGACATGCCAACGGAAACCGGTATACACCAGGGTGTGTGGGGAAATGATGCGTTCATGCCACTGCGGATTCTGCATCGAGGCATAAATCATTTTTAAAGTGTTTTGGTTTCGGCAGGCACGCAAAACTTCCCGAATCACTTCAGGACGTACACTGCGATCAGGTAATTGAACTGCTGCAAGATTCGGTTCTGGTGTCGCAATAAGGGTATGCGATTCACTAACCAAACCTGACAGCATATTGAGATATTCATTGATATGTACGGTAGTCAGCACCGGTTGAAACGTGGCTTTAGGCACATAGCCTTTTACGGAGGGATCATGGACCAAGGCATCTGGGTTATACAGCGTATTGTAACGCTTGATATCCGCAGAAGCCTGCTGTCGACTGAGCCCAAACCAGCTCATTAAACGATTGGTAACCAAACGACCTTCCCAGTATGCAAGGAGCTCGATCGCTCGCATTCGTAGCAGGACTTCATGCTTATCTGTCGTCATATACCAATCAGTCAATAAATAGCAGCTTTAAGATTACCCTACAGCAAATATACAGTAAACATTTTTGACGGTATTTAGAGGTAGTATTGCAATCACCAGATAAAAAATATACTAGTATCCTGATGATAGCCGTCAAAGTACGATCTCTAGCAGATCATGGATCCTGGTATAGCGCGTGAATTGAGCTAAGTTTTAGAATGAGAGCAATATGGGTTTTAGATTTCGTAAAAGTATTAAATTATTCCCGGGTTTTAAAATTAATCTGACCCATAAAGGCATCAGCAGTGCCAGCATTGGCAAACCTGGTGCTTCTCTAAATATTGGGAAAAAAGGTACGCGAACCAGTGTCGGCATTCCAGGTACGGGACTATCTTACTCTAAACACCAACCTTACTCTAAAAAGACCCGTGTTCCACAACCGACATCGCTAGAACACACGGAATATAATCCTCAGAATTTAGAACAACCGAAGACAAAGATCTGGCCTTGGATTATTTTTGGAATATTGTGTTTTATGGTGGGTGCCGTCATTTTTTAGCAAGAACAGCATTGTATTTTAATCAAAAAAAATGCCCAGATGGATGAATGGGCAAACTAAGGAATTAATATCCTTCAGAAACTCCAGCGCAATTCTCGCTACTTTCAGTAAGCGACTCTGGCTCAATCATGATGGTCTGACTCAATCGAATCGAGGTAAATCGATCCATCACAATTGGAGCAGAAATTATGCTTGAATACATTCTTGAATGATGCTGAAAAGTCTTTGAGTTTTAATTCATAAATAAGAGTATCCATGTCTACCCTCAACTTTACTTATTTTCAGATAGCAACCAATCGAGAGCACTCATTTTTACAATACCATTATAATTCGCTTCAGTCCCTATCGTGTCTAAGGTAAGCAAATACTTGGGATACGAATCAGAAATTTTCTGTAATGGACGTAACTCTCGGCTGAGTGTCTCCTCATTGAGCGTTTCTAATGCCACCTGATAATAAGTTAAATTCTGTAAAGTATCGACAGCAACAAAATCAATTTCATATTCATCAACCCGCCCTACATAGACCGTATAACCTCGTCTGACAAGCTCAAGATAAATCACATTTTCTAAGATATGACCTTGATCAGCATTAGCATCAGGCAACATAATCCGGCGCAATCCGACATCAACTAAATAGTATTTTTCAGAGGATTGTAATAACTCACGCCCGCGTACTTTAAATTGTGCGGCACTATAAAATAACAAACTGTCCTGTAAGCCCTGAATATAGCGTTTTACTGTTTCAAATGAAATCTTAACCCCACTTGAAACAAAGGTATTTTTAATTTTATTGATGGAAATAGGTGAGCCTGTCACGCTTGCCAAATATCTTGCGACACGCTCGAGAGAGTTAATATCGGCAGTATTCAAACGGGGAATAACATCTTTAAACATTACACTGGCATAGACCGCTTGCAAGTAATCATAAGTTTCCTGCTGGCTAGTCATGGCAAGCGTATAAGGGAAACTACTGCGCGTATACATGGCATACAAATCACGATTGGATAATTGTTGGATGATCGGATTATTTTCAATATGCCACTGTTTAAATTCTTGGAATGACAGAGGTAGAACGTGTTGCTCGATATAGCGTCCTGTAAGTAAAGTCGCAAGTTCTCCACTTAGAAAGAATGCATTTGAGCCTGTAATATATAAATCGATATAATCCCGAACATATAAGGAGTCGACTACTTTCTCAAAATTTGTAACATGTTGTATTTCATCTAAAAAAACATAGTTTTTTTTACTTTTATCAACTTTGGACAATACATAATCATGTAGTTTACGGTAATCGGTGAGTTCTTCAAATTCCATAAATTCGAAGTTGATGGCAATGATGTTTTCGGCTTGTACACCCTGTGCTTTTAGGTCTTGTTGAAACATCGCCAATAAGGTGGATTTTCCAGAGCGACGCACACCTGAAAGTACTTTAATGACATCACGGTCTTGCCATGTATTCAGAAATTTTAAGTAGCCATCACGTCGAATATTAGCGCTTCTCATTATTTACACTTAGAATCTAAAGTTTTAATAAATTCTATCAAATTTTAGAACGTATATGTAAATATATTTAATTTTAGAAAAAGTTTAAAGGTTAAGTGAAACATTCAAAGCTACTGTAGAAGCATGTAAACAGCAGATCTGATCAAAATCCAAATTCTGAACCGTACCGGGTTTGTCGGAGACTTTTTTATTTAAGTTAGGCCACCTGACCTAACGGGTTAATCTTATCATAGTACATTGCTTCAAACTCAAAAGGCGATACATAACCCAGTGCACTGTGTACA